>JAZQKH010000023.1:0-21601 GCA_045542055.1 Christensenellaceae bacterium
TGTTATATTGTTTTATAATGAAATTGGGTTATTATTTAACAAGGAGAAGCAAGCATGACTACATTTCTTAAAAGAATATTAATTGCAATGTTTTCAGTCATTGCTTGTTCTTTTATTTCTTTTGGCTTTGCAGCCGTTACCGACCAGTTAAGCGTTAGCGGTGAAGTTGCTGTTGCAGCGCCTAATTTTGATGAAGTTGTTATTACTAAGATTGAAACTTTGTCAAGCACTTTGGAATATGAAGACAGTTATCAAGTAGTTCCTACAAATTTAAAATCTACCTTTACCGGCATTAGTGGGCAAAAGGTGGTGTATAAGATTACTGCGCACAATTATTCTGAAACACTTTCTTACGTCTATGCAGGGGTATCCTACGACAACTATATTTTTCCCGATATAAACAACGTTACTTTTTCGGCTTCTTTAGATTCTAATAATACCGACGTTATGGGCAGTGACGTTTCATCAACTTATTACGCTGGAACGGCTATAACTCCAGAAAGCGACTTTATCTTTTACGTTACTTATACCTTAACGGATAATCTTTCCGTTGGTGAAATTTTAATAAATTACGCATTTAAGCCGATTATTTATACGGTGACCTACTTAAACAATAACGAAAACTTTGCTGTTGAACACGTTACTGACAATAGCGTTGCGTACAACGTTATAACTGATAAGCCGGTTAATTCAAACCTTGTCTTTTGTGGTTGGGTTAATGCTAACGCCATCGTCGTTACTACAATACCCGCTGGGAATACTAACAGTTATATGCTTTCAGCTTCGTGGGAGAACGTGTACTTAATAATCTTTGCCGATGCTAACGGTGAGGTCTTGTATGAAGAACAATTTACTGATTCATCAACTAAACTCTCAGCCGAAGGTCAAGCAAGGGTAGACCAGATTTTAGCCGATTTAAATGTTAAGGCTTCTCAACAAGATATGAAAGTCACGTGGAGTGATTACGATATATCAAGTGCAACGTCAGATATTACCGTTAAGGCGATTTATAGTTATGATGGCTTATTAAATCTTGTGCCTGTTTATGAAGAGCCTGACGACGGTATAGTTGACTATTATAAAATACTTGCTGTTGATTCGCTTCCTAATACAGTTGAGGTTCCTGGTGAAGTTAATGGCGTTCCCGTTAAAGTGGTTGAAAGAATCACTAACGTAGACGGCGATAAGGACTGGGATAACTTTGAAGAAAACGTAAAGTCAATTATAATAGGTGAAGGGGTTGAAAGACTTGAACACAACTCTCTTGCTTGGACACCAAACTTGTCCACCGTTAAGTTGCCAAATACGCTTAAGTTTATGGGTAAAAATACCTTCTCACGTAACATTGCACTAGGTGGGTTTGGTCGTGGCGATGACAAAAAAGTCTTAACCATAGATTATAACGGAACTAAGGCAGAGTGGAAGCAAGTTCTCGCAAACAGTAATGCAGACTGGGATGGTGGACTTAAGAAAGGCTCAATCGTTAGATGTTCTGACGGCTACTTTGAGTTAGAAGGTACTTTCTCGTTGTCGTGGAAAGAAAAATCATATTAATAATTTGAAAACGAGCCAAACTTGGCTCGTTTTTTGTTTTGAAAATTTATTTTAAATCTCTTGAATAAATTTAATTATTAGTTTAAATATGATAGAATATGACACATTGCAATGTAAATTAAAGACGTCAAAAAAAGTAAATTATATGTATTTATTTTGTTTTCGACTAAAAGTATTTATAAGAATGTTAGTTAAAATGCCTACTCCTTGAATGCTTGGCGTTATAGTTTGTTTTTTTGTTTATACGGCTAATAATAACAGTTAAACTACGTAAAAAAAGTTTATAATTTTGGCGGAAAAGTGGTGATTGCGTTTGAACTTTTTTTAATATAACTTTTATTTTTATTGTAAAAATTATATAAATATGATATAATGATAGTGCCAAATCAATTTCATAATAAAAGCAAAAGTAGGGATATTTCTATTTTTAGGGATATTTATGCTTGTTTTTGAGCATGCTAAAATTCTCAGAATTTGATAAAAAGCAAATTCCATCAGGATTTTAGTATGGTTATCCTTACTTGCTTGAAATTGGTTTGGCGACTATCGGAGTTTGCGTTTTTTGTGCGATAACTTCGGTTGTCGCACTTTTTTATATTTTTTAAAAGGAGCATCAAAAAATGGATTGGTTGGCTATTGTTTCATTGGTTGTAGGCATTGTTTCTATTGTGCTTGCTATTTATTCTATGATAGCGACTTCTAAAATGCAAAAAAGAATAGTTAAAATTTGTAAAAACATCCGTAAACTAATTGACGGAAAAGAAGATGAAAATTAAAGGAGCAAATGTTATGAAAAAATTTATATTAGTTGTATTTGCTGTATTGACGATAATATGTTTTTCAGCTTGTGATAACACTCCCATTGTTGAAAAGTATTATTTAGACACAAACGGAAATTTAATTGCAGAATTTGAAGATGGCTCTACAAAAGATTTAGGCACTCTTGGCGATACGATTGCTAACGGCGTTGAGGATATAGACATCAACGCTGACGGATATTACGTTATAAATGGTATAGTAACGGATATTGTTGCTATTGAAGTATATGACGTAACTTTTAATACAGGATTTAGCGCCAATGTTTCAAAGCAAACCATTAAAGACGGATACAAAGTTGTTCGCCCTGAAATAGAAAGAGCGGGTTATACCTTAAATGGCTGGTATTGTAATGGCGAAGAGTGGCGTTTTAATTCCGACATTGTAAAAAATGATATGGTTTTGACTGCTGACTGGACAGCTAATGAATATACCGTTTCTTTTGATACGGGGATTGATACTACTGAAAGCCCTATAAAAATCATCTACGATAGTGATTATGAATTGCCCGAATTAGAACAAGTGGGCTACACTTTTGACGGTTGGCTTTATAATGGAAATCTTGTAACCGATAAGAAATGGTCTATTGCTACCGATTGCACCTTAACTGCTAAATGGACGGTAAATAAATATACGGTAACCTTAAATGCAAATGGCGGTAGTGTTTCCCCCGCAAGCAAAAAAATAGAATATGGTAAGCCGTTTACTTTACCCGTTGCTACAAATTCCTACGGTACATTTATTGGTTGGTTTTATAATGGTATTCAAATAACGGATAGTAATGGCAATTCGTTGTTTGATTGGAATTATATAACGGATATTGAAGTAACTACGTCTTGGACGATTGAAATTTCAACTGTTGAAGATTTGCAACAATTATATACCTATCCTAATGGGCATTTTGAATTAAAAAATAATTTAGATATTTCCTTAATAGAGTGGGCACCCGTTGGAACGGAAACGAAGCCGTTTACTGGTCAAATTGATGGCGGTAATTTCATAATTAACGGCTTAAAAATAACGCAGTTGCAAGAAAATCAAAAATATTATGGTTTTATTGGATGTGCAAGTAGCGGAAAGATATTTGACCTTACATTTAGTAATGTTAATATCAATTTACCTGCAATTTCTAATTCAATTTTTGTTGGTAGTATAATTGCAAAAAATCAAAATGCTACGCTTGAAAATATTATTGTTTCGGGTAATATTTCAATAGCAAATCATAGTTCGTCTTATGAAAGTTATGCTGGCGGTTTAATAGGTTATAGTGGGGCTGATGAAATAAAAAATTGCGTAAATCTTGCAAATGTTACAGCAAAGAATATTGCTGGTGGCATAATTGGTTATAAAAATGCTACGACTGAAATAAATCATTTTATTGAGAATAAAAACAACGGAAATATTACAGCAGATATTGCGGGTGGTTTAATAGGTGATGGTCTTAGTTGTGGTGCTGAAAAATGTAAAAACTCTGGTAATGTAACGGGCGTTAACTATGCTGGCGGTATAGTTGGGCGTAGCGGTAATGGGTTTGTTTCTATAAGGCAAAGTATAAATAGTGGTGAAATATCTTTAGTATCTGATTCAGTACAAACATATGATTCGGTTGGCGGACTTATCGGGCTTATATCAGATTGGAATTCAAAATTAAATCCTTTAATTATAAATTCTTATAATACAGGTGCTATAACAGGCACAAATTACGCAGGTGGCATTTTGGGTGCTACGTGGGCATACAAAACAGTTGTTCAAAATTGTTATAATAATGCAACTGTCAAAGGGAATCATTTTGTTGCAGGTATTGCAGGATATATGTTCGGGGAAACAAGTATTGAACAATGTATTAATTTTGGTAAAATTTCTTGCGAAAACATGACAGGTACTATTGCTGGATATTCTACCTTTATTATAGAAAATTGTTATTATAATTGTTCAACAACTGGAATTGATTTAATTCAAGGAACAAAAACGACCGAAAATTATTCCGCAATATTCTACACCGAACAATTATTCTGGGATAGCACAATATGGGATTTCCATACGGATAAATTACCAACATTAAAAATTGAAAGTAAATTTAACGATTAAAAACTAAAAGGCGAGAAATTTCTCGCCTTTAATTTTATATAAAAGTATGCGTTAGAGTTCAAAACCGATATATTATGACTATATTTTTAACTACTTATAGGTAAATACTATTCCTGCATTTCCTTTAACGAAAAAATATTTGATTATGGTAATAGAAAAAGAGACTGTAGTTGAACTTGGGTTCAATTGCAGTCTCTTTTGGCGGAAAAGATGGGATTCGCTGACGGAGTCTTACCGTAGAGAAGCGTAGGTAACCTTGTTCGTTTTACATCTTTGTAGCAATAAAAAAGCACGAGCAGGGCTTTAGCCGGTGTCGTGCATTAGTATGGCGGAAAAGATGGGATTCGCTCCGCAACCTTGCCTAACAGCAAGGGCAAGCCTGCTCCGCAGTTGCTATCACGCCGGGGTAGCAAAAGGTGGGTGACCACCTTTTGTCGCAAGCCATTATAAATTGCACTTGACTTTTAGGCTTGCGATGCCTACCCGTTCTAATCCCATTACTACTACTTAAACCAAAATTAAAAGACGCCCAACGGCGTCCTTAAATTTTGGCGGAAAAGATGGGATTCGAACCCATGTGCCGATAAATCGACAACTGCATTTCGAGTGCAGCTCGTTATGACCACTTCGATACTTTTCCGTGATTAAATAATTATTATCTATGTATAGAATTTCTTATTAACAATGTATATTATACACGTTTCAAAACTCTATTGCAAACGAATTGTGATTAAAAAAATAATTCATTGACATTTTTTTATATATGATATATAATTAATAATAGTTAAGGAGATATTTATGAAACCAGATGCTTTATTTACACTCTTTGGCAGGGGAGTTTATCTATACGGTATTTGTATTGCCGTTGGCATACTTTGTTGTATATTCGTTTTATTTTACTATACAAAGAAAAAAGGTATGCCTGAGAAGGTGCAAGACTTTGTTTTTATAGTTGGTATTATTGCCATTGCGATAGGTTTTATTGCGGCGAAGTTTTATCAAGCGCTTTACGTTTGGATTGAAACGGGTGAGTTTGACTTCTACAACGCCGGATTAACCGTTATGGGTGGTTTAATTGGCGGGGCTGCATCTTTTATTGGCGTATACTTTTTGCTTGGTAAATTCGTTTTTAAGGGCAAAGAAAAGGGTTTGCACGTTAAGAATTTTAATATGATAATTCAAGTTGCGCCCATATGTATCACGATAGCGCACGCTTTTGGTAGACTTGGTTGCTTGTTTGGTGGTTGTTGCCACGGAACGTATTTGGGCAGTGACCCCGTTGCAGGTGGCATTTATATGCGTGGCACGGTTAACGATATGTCAAGATGGGGTTATTACGTGCCTACACAACTATATGAATCACTATTCTTGTTTGCATTGTTTGGCGTATTAACTTACATGTTTTTTAATCGTTCAAACATCACTATGCACGTTTACCTAATTGGATACGGTGTGTGGCGTATCATTATTGAATTGTTTAGGGGTGACGCTGCAAGAATTGAGAACTTGGCGGGAGGTCTTACGCCTTCACAATGGCAATCGATAGTATTTATTCTTGGTGGTATTGCGCTTTTAGTGATTTACAAACTTATGAAGTGGCCTTATTTCTATCCAAAGGAAAGTACGGGGGATAGCGACAAAGTTGTTCAGACTGAAAATAAATAAAAATTCAAAATAAAAAAATCTCTCAAATATTTGAGAGATTTTTTAATCGCAAAAACAATTAATTATTCAGCATCTGCTTTTTTAGCGGGTGCTTTTTTGGTAGTAGTCTTTTTAGCTGCAGGCTTTTTAGCGGGTGCAACTTCCTTTTCAACTACTTCGGCAATAACTTCTTCTTTAACGGGTTCAGCTTCAGTAGCAACAACCTCAACGTTTTTAGCAATAGAGTCTACTTTCTTAGCGAGCTTTGCTTTTTTGTTTGCTGCATTGTTGGCGTGATAAATGTTTTTAGAGCAAGCAGAATCAATTGCAGAGAAAGCTACTGATAAAGCTGCCTTTGCTTCTTCAACTTTGTTTTCTTTAACGAGAAGTTCTACCTTTTTAATTTCGGTTTTTACAGCAGAACGGATTGCTTTGTTTTCTTCGTTCTTTTTAGCGTTTACTAAAACTCTTTTTTTTGCGGATTTAATGTTTGGCATTTTGTATGCGCTCCTTAGTTACTTTTTATATCGCTAATCATTTTAACATAAAAAAATTATAAATGCAACTACATTTCAAGCAGATTTTAATTTTTTAATAGTATTTTGCACTATTTTTTTAAATTTATACATAACATTGAATATGCAAAAGGAAATATTGGGCGTATTTGATAGTGGTGTGGGCGGTTTATCGCTTCTAATTAAACTTAACCAAAAACTTAGCGGTTATAAAATATTATACCTTGGCGATAACGATAATGCGCCATATGGCAATAAATCTATATTAGAACTAAAGCGGTTAGCTTTTGAAAACGTTATGATTTTAAAATCATATAACGTGAATACCGTATTTATAGCCTGTAACACACTTAGTTGTTGCTTACTATCTTTCCTTAAAACAACCTTTCCAGAATTAACTTTTTACGGCGTGTTTCCGCCAATAGAGAAAACTTTAGTTAACGGGCAAACGCCACTCTTGCTATGCACGGTTGCAACGGCTAACGTCTTAAAAAATTCAGGGGCGGATATTATAGGTTTTAAGAATTTGGTTGGTGAAATTGAAAGACTTCCGTTAGGGCAAATTGATATTAGTAGTAATCTAAAAAAAACAATTAAATACGTGGGTGTTAATAGCAAAAGTAAAAATTGGGGAAAAAGTACTCTTTTGACCACCAAATTAAGCGTTAAAAATTTTAACCACTTTTTTCTTCAAAATAGGGTGGTTATTTTAGGGTGTACTCACTATTTTTTTGCTTATTCAAAAATTTTTAACCACTTTCGACCCCAAGCCATATTCGATGGCTCTGATTTTACGGTGGACCTTTTTATCAAAAGTATTAAAAATAAAAAATCACTTGAAAAACCAATGCAAAATAAGATTTTGTTTATTGGAAAAAACAAATCTAAAAATTCAGAATTTTTTAAGTCGTATATATATAGTTTGAAAAAAAATTAAAAAAATCATGAAAAATTTCAAAAAAAGGGTTGACGGTGGTCAAAGTGTATGCTATAATCGATATGTAATTTGAAAAAGGGGGAAGTTTGCACGATGACTGGTAAAAATTATTCTCATCAATTAGATGCTAAAAACAGAATGCGCATACCGGCTAAACTGCGTGAAGAACTTGGCCCTAATTATTCGGTTACGGTTGGCTCTGGTGGTTGCCTTTACGTTTATTCAAAGGAACAAACTGTTGCGCTTAAAGAAAAGTTAAACAAGATTAACAGTTATAAAGAAGAACACTTAAAAGCCGCAAGATACGTTTTATATAATATTTGGGAAGCCGTTGAGGACAAGCAGGGCAGAATTCTTCTTCCTGAAAATTTAAGAAGCTACGCTAAACTTGATAAAAACGTATTGGTCGTTAAAGGTCCAAGTTGCATAGAAATTTGGAGTGAAGAAGTTTGGAACGATTACTTTAAGAACGTTGATATTGCCGTTCTTGCAGATGCTATGCGTGATTTGGGAAGTTTATAATAAATGTACGAGCTTAAACACGTTTCCGTAATGCTTGACGAGTGTTTAGAAGGTTTAGCAGTAAAAAACGGCGGTACTTATTTTGACGGGACTCTTGGTGGGGGCGGTCATTCTTACGAAATATTAAAAAGATGTCAGCCAAACGGCAGGCTTGTTGCAACCGACTTAGACGATTACGCAATTTCAAGAGCAAAGGAAAGGCTTAAAGAGTTTGAAACTTGTTTTACACCTGTAAAGGACAATTTTAAGAACTTTTCAAACATAAAAGAACAATTAAATATAGACGGTTTTGACGGAATCTTGTTAGACCTTGGCGTTTCAAGTTTTCAACTTGACGATAGAAGTAGGGGGTTTTCGTACTTGGCAAACGAGCAATTGCTTGATATGCGAATGAACAAGAACGCAAGCCTAACAGCAAAGAAAATTGTTAACGAATATTCAGAAGCACAACTTAAAAGAATTTTAACCGACTACGGTGAAGAAAGGTTTGCCTTTGCAATAGCAAAGAATATCGTTTTAGAAAGAAAGCAAAAATCAATTGAAACTATTGGCGAGCTAAACGCCATAATAGATAAAAGTATACCCGCAAAGTTCAAAAAGGACGGTCACCCTTCAAAAAGGACCTTCCAAGCGTTAAGAATTGAAGTAAACGGCGAACTTGACGGCTTATACGAGACCATAATCGATATGGTTAGGGGGCTTAAAAAGGGTGGTAGAATTGCCGTAATATCCTTTCACTCTTTAGAAGACAGGATTGTTAAACGGGCGTTCAAAGAGTTAGAAACTGATTGCATTTGCCCCAAAAATTTACCCGTTTGCGTTTGTGGTAAGAAAAAAGAAATTGAAATTTTAACAAAAAAACCAATAACGGCAAGCGAAAGTGAATTAGACGTTAATTCAAGAGCTAAAAGCGCAAAACTTAGAATAGCGCAAAAAATAATTTAGTAAAGTATTTAAGGAGAACTGGTATGGTTACAACGAAACGTTCGGAAAATTCTAATAGAACTTTTAACGAATTTAACCAAGGTGGCGTAGGTCTTTTGGAAAGACAAGCGCCCGTTTCTGCACCCGAAAAGGAAGAAAACCTTAGCGAAGCAAGGGAAAGGATGCAGAGAAACTTAGATGCTCTCTTAAACTACGATAAAGTAGAAGATAAAGTTGCTGTGGAAAACTCCTCCTTTTCGCAGAACTTAAACGTTACTAATGAAATGCAAGACGACGATATCCGCCCAACCCTTACTACTATGCAGTTTGGTGACGGTGATATCGACCAAATGCGTGCCGAAATGAGAACGGAATCTTCTTCAAAAGAAAAATATCACTTAAGTGGCAAGGGTAAGCTCGTTTTGGTTCTTTATACTTTGGCTGTAACCGTTATAATGGCGTTAATCGTTCTTAATACCGGTTTGCTTGCTAACTTGCGTAACGACTTTGCATCGAAAAGCGTTGCTCTTAACGACGCAATGACTAAGTATGCTTCTATCCAAGCGGATATCGAACAAGCGTCTTCAAGCCAAAACGTTATCGATAAAGCCGTTAACGAATTCGGTATGATTATTAGGTAATCAAACCAACCTTCCCCGAATAAACTTTTAACGTAGAAATTTTAAGGGGAAATACAACTATCAAAAAAGATTTTTCAATAACATCATTACGAAAGAGGTTGTTTGCAATTTTTATTGCAATGACCTTTTTTCTTTTATTCGTTTTAGGCAGACTTTTTTACGTGCAAGTTATTTGGGGTGAAGAACTTCAAACAAAAGCAATCGACCAATGGACAAGGGAAATCCCCGTAGTTGCTCAGCGAGGAAAAATTGTTGATTGCAACGGCGTGGTATTGGCTACAAACGAAGATACTTATACTGTTTTTGTAAGAAAGAAAGCCGTTAAAGATTTAGGTGCATTAGCTCAATCGTTAGCCGACATATTAGAACTTGATTTTGAAGCAGTGTTTAATAGGCTAACGAAAACCGTCTCAAGTGAAATAACGATAAAAAAGCAAGTTGATAAGGAAAAAATTTCTAAATTACTAAATAAAAATTTAGAAGGCGTTTACTATTCAAGGGATAATAGCAGAATATACCCTTATAATAATTTGTTGGCTCAAGTAATGGGCTTTACTTCAACTGATGGAAAGGGGCAAGCAGGGTTAGAACTATACTACGACAAGTATTTGACGGGAACTAACGGCGAAATATTGTATGAAACAGACATAGTTGGTGTTGAAATAGACGGTGGCAACGCAAAATACGTGCCTGCAACGGACGGACTTAATATTAAACTTACTATTGATTATGAAGTTCAACAACTATGTGAAGTGGCAACCGATAAAGCAATGCAAGTGCATAACGCAAAGTCGGCACAAATTCTTATATTAGACCCGCAAACAGGTGCAATACGAGGTATTTCTAATAAGCCGTCGTTTAATCTTAACGAAGTGCCAAGAAATGACTTGGAAGCCTTAAATAAACTTAGTAGAAACGGACTGTTTTGCGACGTGTACGAGCCGGGGTCGACCTTTAAGATACTGACGGCTGCCGCTAACGTTCAAGAATATTTAAACGGAAATAAAAAAGCCTACTCGCCAGAGCACGTTTATTCTTCGGCAAGGTACAGATACATAGACGGGCAAAAAGTTAAGTGTTGGAGCGACCATAAAAACGGTAAACACTCTGCATTGACATTGCAGGGTGGACTAAACAACAGTTGTAACCCAATATTCGTTGATATTGCTTTGTCGTTAGGTGTTAAAACAATGTACGAATATATGAAATTGTTTAACTACGGCAATGTTACAGGCGTAGACTATAACGGCGAATCACAAGGTATGTTACTTCCGGAATCTGCCGTTAAAAACGTTGATTTGGCAAGAATTGCTTTTGGGCAAACGGTTGCTTGCACGGGGCTTCAACTTGCATGTGCAACGAGTGCGGCTATAAACGGTGGAATTTATTATTCACCCTATTTGGTTAGTCAAATTTACGACGATAACGGAATTATCGCCAAAGAAATTAAACCTCAAGCAAAAAACAGGGTTATAAGTGAGCAAGCTTCAAGTATAGTTAGCAATATGTTGGAAGGTGTTGTTGCGGAAGGCTCTGGAAAACACGCTTATATAGAAGGCTATCGTGTTGCTGGCAAAACGGGAACTGCACAAAAGTATTCGGACGGTAAAATTGCAGTTGGAAAATACGTTTCTTCTTTCATGGGGTATTTTCCTGCAGATAATCCAAAATATCTTGCATTAGTAATCGTTGATGAACCGCAAGGTCAGTATTACGGCTCTACGGTTGCTGCACCATACGCAAAAGACGTGTTTGAGGGAATAATAAAATTAAAAGGTTTAAAACCTTTTGCATAAAGGGGTTAAAAATGAAGTTAAACAATCTATTGCAAGGCGTAAAGTTATTAAAACCTATCTTAAATGGCGAGTTAGAGATTACAGACGTTGTCTGTGATAGTAGTCAAATATCCAAGGATTGCTTGTTTATATGTATTAAAGGCGAAAATTACGATGGACATTGTTTTGTTATGCAAGCAGAACAATTTGGGGCAAAAGCAGTAGTTTGTGAAAGAGAATTACATACCACTTTAACACAAATAATAGTAGAAGACAGCCGTGAAGCAATGGGTATTATTGCGTCAAACTTTTATAATTGTCCAGCAAGTAAATTAACGTTAATCGGCGTTACAGGAACTAACGGCAAAACTTCTACAACGCAAATAATATACAAGATATTAGGTTATGCACGTGTGAAATGTGGGGTAATAGGCACGTTAGGTGCGTTTTACGACAATAAAACGATTGATTGTAAGTTAACTACACCCGACCCAATTATGCTTAATAAAATTTTAAAAGAAATGGTTGACGCCGGCGTTGAAGTCGTTGCTATGGAAGTTTCAGCACACGCTGTATATTACCAAAAGTTAAAAGGTTTAGAGTTTAAGGTGGCAGTATTTACAAATCTTTCACAAGACCATTTGGACTTTTTTGGAACTATAGAAAACTATGATAGTGTTAAAAAGAGTTTTTTTCTTGATAATAAGATTAAATATTCGGTAATAAATATGGACGACAAGGTGGGTGTAGAAATTGCACGCTCTATTGGCAGTGGCATTACTTACGGAATTGAAAACCCGTCCGACGTATTTGCAATAAATTTTAAGCATGGAAAAAACGGCGTGAGTTTTGTAGTAAACTTGTTTGACTGTGTTTATAACGTAAAACTTAAACTTGTTGGTTTATATAACGTTTATAACTCTTTAGCGGCCTTAACTGCCGTTTCATTAATAGGTGTATCACCAGAAATTGCCGTTAAAGGCTTAGAAAAAGTAGACGGTGTTGAAGGAAGACTGCATAAAGTATACGATGGTAAATTCAAAGTATACGTTGACTATGCTCACACGCCTGACGGCTTAGAAAAAACCTTATTTTCACTTAAACCATATTGTAAGGGCAGACTAATATGTTTGTTTGGATGTGGCGGGAATAGAGATGCCATAAAAAGGGCTAAAATGGGTGAAATTAGTGCTAAAAACGCTCACTATACGATAATAACTACCGATAATCCGAGATTTGAAGACCCAATGCAAATTATTGCTTCAATAGAAGAAGGGTTTATAAAATATAGTAAAAACTACGTAATAATTGAGGATAGACTTATGGCAATAGAACACGCATTAAGTGTGGCAAAGGAAGGCGACGTTGTGCTAGTCGCCGGCAGGGGTGGAGAAAAATATCAAGAAGTTCTTGGTATAAAAAAGCCGTTTGACGACTATGCTATCATTAAAGAAAAACTTCAGGGGAATTGTCAGTGAAATACGTTTTTTGGGCAGTTTTATTAACGGTTGTTACCACGATAATAAGTGGACTTTTAATTCTGCCTTTACTTAAAAAACTCAAGGCCGGTCAAACTGTTCTAAAATACGTTAAGATACACGAAAATAAAAACGGAACGCCTACTATGGGTGGACTGTTTTTTATTATTCCGTCGAGTTTAATATATTTTTTATTTTTTGGATTTGAAAATCGTCTTGCAACGCTTAGCGTTTGCATTGGACTAGCGTATATGTGCGTAGGGTTTTTGGATGACTTTATTAAGGTTAAATTTAAAAAGAACGAGGGCCTTAAGCCTTATCAAAAAATCGTATTTCAAACGTCTATCGCAATCATTGCAGGCGTGTTCGTTTGGGTTAATGGATTAGACGTTTTTTATCTACCATTTTCAACTGTTACCATAAGGCTAGGCATATTTTGTATACCGGTTGTAATTATAGTATTTTTAGCAATTACTAACAGCGTTAATTTAACTGATGGTTTAGACGGCTTGGCGGGTAATTCTGCCATATATTATCTTATCTTTTTATGCCTAATTACTCACTTTCAAATAAGTCGGTCGGGATATTTATATAACGACGTAAAAGAGTTTGAAAACCTTATTTCGCTTTCCTGTTGCCTTATCGGTGGGCTTGTGGGATTTTTGCTATTTAACGTGGGCAAGGCAAGTGTTTTTATGGGTGATACAGGCTCACTTTCAATAGGTGGGTTTATTGGTTGTGTGAGCATATTTTCTTTTAATAGTTTATTAATACCTTTTTTAGGGGCAGTTTTTCTTGCAAGTGCACTTTCTGTTATAATTCAAGTAGTCCATTTTAAAAAAACAGGCAAAAGAGTGTTTTTAATGTCGCCCGTGCATCATCACATACAACTTCTTGGCTACAGCGAAGGCAAAATTTCTTATCTATATTCGCTTGTTACTTGCATAATGGGTGTGCTTTTACTCATATCATATTTATGAGGTGATTAAATGTTTATTCCTAATCAAGCGTTTATGGTGCTTGGCGTATCAAAAAGCGGTTACGCAGTAGCAAAAAAGATTTTAGAGTGTGGTGGCAAATGCTATCTTTACGAAGATAAAAGAACTGATAAAATTATTACTAATCTTGATGAGCTAACTTCTCTCGGTGCGGTTTACGTAAGAAGGGAAATGTTTGAAGAAACGCTTAACGTTGTTGACGTGTTGGTGGTTAGCCCGGGCGTTCCTATTAATCACGAAGTGGCAGTTAAAGCAAAGCGATTGGGCGTTCGTATTATGGGGGAATTAGAGTTTGGTTTTAACTGTTTTTCACCTACAATCGTTGCAGTAACGGGAACTAATGGTAAAACTACAACCTGCAATATGATTGATTCAGTATTATCTTGCGCAAACATAGGTAAAAGTTTGGTTGGAAACGTTGGTGTTCCAATAACAAGTAAAATTAGCGAAATAACCGCAAGCGACGTATGTGTTACTGAAGTATCTAGTTTTCAACTTGAAACCGTAAACGCCTTATGCCCGCATATTAGTTGTATATTAAACGTCGCACCAGACCATTTGGAGCGTCATTACACGATGGACAACTACGTATTTTTGAAAAAAAGAATTTTTAAAAATCAAAAAGCGAGTGAGTTTTGTATTCTTAATTTTGACGACCCAGTGGTTAAAAATATGAAAGAAGAAGTTAAGTGTAAACTTATATGGGTGTCGTGTAAAGAACAAGTGCAAGGGGCATACCTAAACGAAGATAAACTTTGTTATATGGGAGATGAAATAATAGATATTAACGATTTAACAGTAAAAGGTATACATAACTGTTACAACGCACTATACGCTATTGCTTGTTGTAAAATTCTGGGCATTGACGATGCCACAATTAGAAATGGGTTAAAAGAGTTTAAAGGGGTAAAGCATCGAATAGAAAACGTCGGTGAAATTGACGGTGTGTTTTACGTCAACGATTCAAAAGCAACTAACGTCGCTTCAACTTTGACCGCCGTAAACAGTATGGTTAGGCCAACCATTCTAATTTTAGGTGGTAGCGAAAAAGGGGAATCGTACGACCCGTTGTTTATGGCACTCAAAGATAGTTTAGTAAAACATATAGTTTTAACGGGCGACTCAAAATATGCAATGCTTGATAGCGTTGGAAGAATTGGAGTAGGAAACGTTACTTTAACAAGTGATTTTGACTGTGCTATTACTATTGCAAAGTCACTTGCAAAAGAGGGTGACTGCGTGCTTCTAAGCCCTGCTTGTGCAAGTTTTGATAGCTTTGAAAACTATGAGCAGCGTGGAGAACGCTTCTGTAAAATTTTGGGGTTAAATTTTGAATAAAACGCTTAATTCTACAAAGCAAAAGGGTGACGTATTGCTATTGATAGCTGTCGTAGTGCTTGCCGTAATAGGCACAGTTTTTATATATTCGGCAAGCAATTATTCGGCAAATAAAACGTACGGTGACCCTTTTTATTTTGTAAAAAAACAAGTAATAGGAATAATCCTTGGCGTAATCGTAATGGTATGTATGGGGTTATACGATTATGATAAATTAAAAAAACTAACGCCATACTTATCGGTTATATCGTTAGTGCTTTTGGGATTGGTTTTCGTTCCAGGTTTGGGTGTGGAAAACTACGGTGCAACAAGGTGGCTTGGCTTTGGTGGGTTTACTATTCAACCGTCTGAAATTGCTAAACTTGCATTAATTCTTTTTAGCGCAACGTACGTTGCAAATAATCCCGAAAAGACTAAAAACTTCATAGGCGTATTGCCAATACTAATTTATGGCGGAATTACTTGCTTATTGATTATAATTGAGCCTAATATGAGTATAACGGTATGCGTTGCGTTATTGATGTTAACCCTAGTTTTTGCTTCGGGCGTAAAAATTAAGGTTTTACTTTGCCTAATTATACCCGCATTTGTAGGCGGGGTAATACTTATTTTAATTGAGCCATATAGATTTTCTAGGCTAATGGCGTTTATAAATCCTTGGTCCAATCCAAAAGGCGAAGGCTATCAACTTTTGCAATCGTTATACGGTTTAGGCTCTGGCGGTTGGTTTGGGGTTGGACTATTTAAGTCAAGGCAAAAATACGCATTTTTACCATTTGCAGAATCTGATTTTATTTTGTCGGTAATAGGTGAAGAAATAGGGTTTATTGGTATGGCGTTCTTCTTTCTCCTTATAGGATTTATTATCTTTAGGGGACTTAGAATTGCCTTAAAAACCAGTGACGTTTTCGGCTTTATGCTTGCAATAGGTATTACAATGATATTCGGTATTCAAGCAGTTGTGAACGCATTAGTCGTTACGGGCTCTATACCACCAACGGGCTTGCCGTTGCCACTCGTATCGAGCGGAAATACGTCGATTATAATATTTATGGCAGAGATGGGTATTTTGTATAGCATTTCAAAAAGAAGTAAGTTAACTTTTTAAAGGGTTTTTCCATAGAATAGTATATATTACCTAAGGAGAATGCTTAACTATGGAAAGCTACGTTATAAACGGTGGACGCAAATTATCAGGTTCTGTTAAAATCGAAAGTGCAAAAAACGCCGTTTTGCCTATCATTGCAGGGGCACTTTTGTGCTCGGGTGAAGTAGTAATTCAAAACTGTCCAAAAATAGGCGACGTTATAACGATGCTTGATATTTTAGACTATCTTGGTGTTAACGCCTACTTTCAAGAAGATAATCTTATAATAGATAGCAAAGGATTTTGCAACAGACAAATACCTAAGTGTTTAACAAAAAAATTGCGCTCTTCAATATATATGTTGGGCGCTATTTTGGCTATAAGAAACAACGTAAAATTGGCTTACCCTGGTGGGTGTAATATAGGTAGTAGACCTATAGATATTCATTTAAGCGCCTTAAAGCAATTAGGTGTTAGCGTAGAAGAGGGTGACCTATACGTTGATTGCATAGCGCAAAACGGTATATCTGGTAGTGATATTTGCTTGCCATTTCCGTCTGTAGGTGCAACCGAAAACGTAATTTTAGCATCGGTGTTTTGTAAGGGTAAAACTATCGTGCGTAACTGTGCAAGAGAGCCCGAAATCGTTGACCTTGCTAATTTTATAAACGCTTGCGGTGGGCGTGTTAGCGGTGCAGGTTCTAAAACGATTGAAATATTTGGCGTAAAGAAACTTTTTGGGACTGTTTATAAACCTATTTCTGACAGGATAGAACTTGCAACTTACGTTATTTCAACGGTAATTACGGGTGGCGAAGCAGAGTTTCTAAACGCCGACCTACAAAATATTCCTAATTTAGTACATAAATTTTTAAATAACACTTGCAGTGTTACAGTAAAAAATGATATAATATACATAAAGTCAAACGGGGTAAAAAAGGCGTTTAGTTTTGATACTGGACCTTACCCAAAATTCTCTACCGACGTGCAACCGCAAACTATGGCGCTTTTATCAGTATCGCAAGGTCAGTCGGTTATAAGAGAGAACTTGTTTGAAAACCGTTTTGGTCACGCTACTGAACTTTGCAAGATGGGCGCAAAGATTAAAGTTCTTGATAACGTTGCTATAGTTGATGGTGTAAAACGTTTACACGGTGCAACTGTTTATGCAAACGATTTGCGTGGCGGTGCGTCGCTCGTTTTAGCAGGCTTAAACGCTGAGGGTGTTACTACCGTGCTTAACACCAATCACGTGGAGCGTGGCTACTTTGATATGGTCGGCAAACTTACAGAACTCGGTGCGGACGTAAGAAAAAATATTTAGATACGAAGGAATTATTATGAGGACAAAAAGATTAACCGCAACCTTATTAGCAGTATTTTTTATATTTGCTATTCTTTTGTCTTGCATATTTATCTTTTCAATTCAAAAACTTAACGTTAAGTTTAATGCTGACACTCAAATAGAAACTTCTTCCGTTCAAAAGGATTTAGAGCAATTTAATAATAAAAACATCTTCTTTTTCAAACTTGAAGAAGTCGAAAGGGTGGTTTCAAAATATCCATACTTTAAGCTTGAAAAGATATATAAATCGTATCCTAACGTTATTTGTGTGGAACTTTCACAGCGTGTACCCGTTTATAACTACGTGGTTGGCGAAAACGTGTATTTAATTGATAAAACGGGGTTTGTGTTAGAAGAACTTTCCGTATCCAATTTTGAAAGTCGAGATTTAGTTACCATAGATTTGTCTTACGATAGGGTTGATAGTTTAGATTTAAACGTTGGCAGTGTTGTGGATGCTCTTGACGACGAGTTGTTTGCAGCCGTTCTAAGTATGTGTGAGTCTATTGATTTAACCGACTGTGTAAATGCTATTTACGTAAACGGTCACCCAGAGTTTAAGGACGTGACGTTTTCTACGAATAGTGGTGTAGATATTGAGATTACTTCGGCAACCGTTCGTGGCGATGAAAAGATTGCTTTTGCTATGCAAAGCTACCACAATGCAAAAGATTATTACAAGACGTTTGACACTATAACCGTTTTCGTTTTAGAAGCGGACGGTTCTATTACGTGTGAATGGACAAGTTGGAAGAAAGGGGAATAGTATGCAAAAGAAACAAGTGGCTATTTTAGACTTTGGTTCTTCTGAACTAAGAACTTACGTGGCTGAAAGGGGCGTTAATAAAACTTTTGTTATAAAGGGGCAAAAATCATTTGCCTACGACGGGTTTAGTCAAGACGGTTTTTACGATGAAAACGCCTTAAAACAAGTTTTATTAGATGCCGGCAACTTTTTGTTTAACGTGGACAAGCGTATTCATCTAGTTTATATCGGTGTTCCAGGTGCTTTTACCCAAGTTAACGTTAAGGTTAGTCAATTAGCCTTCCCTAAAAAGAAAAAAATTACCGACGCTGACGTGGATAATCTTTACGATGCGGCGTTCGTTGCAAACTCTACCAAGAAGACGGTTATCAACCGTTCTGCAATAGTTTACGAACTTGACGACGGTAGAAGACTTGCTAATCCGGTTGGTGCAGTAAGCCAAATTTTAAAGGGCAAACTTTCCTTTGTCCTTTGCGATAATTCCTTTATAGAGATTTGCCGTTCCGCAATGCTGACTTGTGGGTTTAAGTCGGTGGAATTTGTGTCAAACGCTTTAGCACAAGCAATGTATTTAATTGATGCTGAAACCCGTGATAAGGTTGCAGTTTTAGCCGACGTCGGTTATATTTCAACCACCGTATCAGTAGTCTTTGGTGATGGTATTATATATCAAAACTCTTTTGATTATGGTGGTGGATACGTTACGGCAGGCCTTTCGGAAAGATATTCGATTGATTTTGCCGAAGCAGAAGCCTTAAAGTGCAATAGCAGTATTAGTAGGATTTTTATAACTGACAACGAAGAGTTAATTCAACTATCCGACGGAAGATTGATAAGTGCTGAAGACGTTAAAAAATGTATTTGTTATTCCTTGGACGCATTTTGCGAATTAATTACCGAAAGTTTGGACAATTCGGGGCTTAAAATTCCAGAATACGTGCCAATACATGTTACAGGTGGTGGTTTGCTTTTGAGGGGTGCTAAAGAGTACGTTGCTTCAAGAACCGGCAAGGTGATTGAAGTCGCTAAACCTATCGTTCCACTTATGGATAGCCCTTTGCAATCATCTGCGCTTTCCGTTTTGGATATCGCTTTAGAACAATAATTTATTTGGAGGAAAACTTAAATGTTTAGTAGTCATAATTACAATGCAAGTCCGGCAGTTATTAAAGTTTTAGGTGTTGGTGGTGGTGGATGTAACGCTATCAATAGTATGATAGATTCAAATATTACGAGCGCAGAGTTTATTGCGGTTAATACAGATAGTCAAGCGTTGCTTTTATCCAAGGCTGATAAACGTATTCAAATCGGCAAAGAAGCGACCAAAGGCTTGGGTGCTGGTAGCGACCCTAACGTAGGCGAACTTTCCGCTGAAGAGTCAAAAGACCTTATTGCTGAAGAATTAAGGGGGACTGACCTTTTATTTATCGCTGCTGGTATGGGCGGTGGTACGGGTACGGGTGCTGCTTCGGTAATTGCAAGAATTGCCCGTGATATGAATATTTTGACTGTTGCAGTAGTTACTAAGCCTTTCTCTTTTGAAGGGAAGGTTAGAAATGAAAACGCTAATAAAGGTATAGTAAATTTACGTAAATACGTTGACACCTTAGTTATTATCCCTAACGACAAACTTCTTCAATTTTTACCTGCAAGCGTAAGTATGCTTGACGCATTTAAGGTTGCCGACGATATGCTTAAACAAGGCATTGTCGGTATAGTTGACCTTATTGCAACGCCTTCACTTATAAATCTTGACTTTGCCGACGTTAATACCGTAATGCGCAATCAAGGTTTAGCACATATGGGTATAGGTAGAGCAAAGGGTGAAAATAGGGTTATAGAGTCGGTAAGGCAAGCGGTTACTTGTCCACTTCTTGAAACCACGATTGAGGGTGCTAAGTCGGTTATTCTAAACGTTACCGGTGGTAAAGACCTTATGCTTAGTGAAGTAAACGAAGCGGCAGTTTTAGTTCAAGGCATTATTGACCCGTCTGCCAATATTATTTTTGGTGCAACTATTGATGAAGGTTTGTCGGATGAGGTTGAAATTACCGTAATTGCAACTGGCTTTGAAGCAAACGCTGAAAAAGAAGAAAAAGTGATTGAAACTCAAAAGAGTTTTGATGCTTTCGCAATTCAAGAAGTTGTTGAACAACCCATTGAACAACCCGTTGAACAACCCATAGTACAAGAGCAAGAGCCTATCGTAGAGCCCACTGAAGAAGTTTTTTCAGATGCTTCTGCTCAAGAAGATTCTAAAAAGGGCAAAGAGCTTCCTGCATTTATGAGAAAACTTTTCAAAAAATAATTTTTTAATTTGTAAAATAAAAAACACGGAGTGTTCCGTGTTTTTTTGTTTGACTTTTTATTTAGTCTTCTTTGCTGATAACCTTTTTTTGCCAAGATTTTTCGCCACAATTAGGGCATTTCATATATCTTGTTCTACCTGCGTGCATTGACCAAAAAACTGAAGATAGGTTCGGCACGTATTTGTGACCACATTTTGAGCATTGATAGTAACCTGCAGTTTGTTCGATTTTAAGGCAGAAACCAATCCCGATAAGGCAGGGAATAAGACTGCCCACTATTATTAATACTCTAATCCACTCTTTAAGGTCTAAATATGATGCTAATAAAACGCCTATTATCAAGAACGCACAAGAAAAAATTCCAATAAGTATTTCTAAATTAAGCAATTTTCTATCGTTAGTTTCTTTCTCTTTAATCAGTTCAATTACTTTTTGTTCTAAATTGTTTTGTTTTTCTTCCATTGTTACAATTTCTCCTGTTAATAAATCGTTAACGGAAATATTAAGTAAATTGCATAGTTCAAGCATTATAGCAGAGTCGGGGAGAGACTTGCCAACTTCCCATTTTGAAACCGCTCTATCCGTAATATTAAGTTTTTCGGCTAATTCCGCTTGCGTAAGATTAGCCTTCTTTCTGCAAGTGGCAATAAACTTTCCTATTTTTACAACGTCCATAATATCTCCTTACAATTGCATTATACAACAGTGATTATCAAAATACCACATACCAATGGTTGAGTTTGTGTATTAAAAATAAAATTTTTATCTACTTTAAGTTGATTTATACAAAATATAAAAGAAAAACGTGCCTTTGAAAAACAAAAGCACGTTTATGGTCGGAGTAGCGAGACTTGAACTCACGGC
>JAZQKH010000024.1:0-50110 GCA_045542055.1 Christensenellaceae bacterium
ATGTTAAACATTACCAAATAGAAAAAAAATTCGACAAAACTAATTATAAATGCAATTATAATCCCTTTAGACCTAATAGCCTTATAAAAATCAAACTTTAACTGATTTAGCATTTAAATTGCCCCTATTATAAATATGCTTCGCTTGTCGTCCATCCATATAACGAGCCTTTCTTTTTTGTTATACCCAACAGACTGCTCCAAGGCTTTGATACATCCGTAGAACCAGTATTGGTACAATTTGAGAAATAACAATTACCTGCACTAGTATTGTTTTGCACCCCTAAGATTCCTCCAGCTATTGCATAACCACCGTTAGTTCCATAACCTATAATAGAGCCATTATTGATACAATTAACAAACTGTGTGTTGTAACCACAGCCAGCAATACCACCTGCAACACCAGTGTATCGACCACCCGTCACTTGAATATTGTTCGTACAATTTCGAATGATGCTATTATTAGCAAGCCCTGCGATACCACCAACATACACAATACCTGTACAATTATTGCTATTAATTACATAGCCACTAACCGTAGTAACGTTTTCAATTGTTCCACCTGTTATGACACCACAAACGACTCCCGTAAATGTTCTATCTTTTTTATTATATCCATCAACACCTAGAGAAATCGCTATGTTTGTAAAGTTGACGTTCTTTAAAACACCGCCAGTACCCACATATCCAAAGAGTCCGAAATATAATCGATGATTACTAACTGACTTTGCACTTGTTCTTGACAATCCGTTTATGTTATAGTTGCAACCATCAAATGTCCCTGTAAATGCCTTTTCCTTATAATATCCACCAATTGGTTGCCAATTATTAAATTTAGTTAAATTCATATCATTTGCCAACTTATAGTGTGATGTCATATGATTTTCAATATGGCGTAGTTGTTCAGGCACCGTAATAACGTAAGGATTGTTTGAAGCCCCCGTGCCACCAGAAAACTCACCAACCTCTACTGATGAATAATCTTCTTCAAACTCTTGCT
The DNA here is from genome assembly GCA_045542055.1 of Christensenellaceae bacterium. Taxonomy (GTDB): domain Bacteria; phylum Bacillota; class Clostridia; order Christensenellales; family Borkfalkiaceae; genus UBA1259. The sequence continues at coordinate 1,000 of JAZQKH010000024.1, forward strand.
TTTGCGCTTCGCTTAATTGCAAAAATGCTTCTTCCATTTCAACAGCAACTTCATCATAACCGTCTGGCAAAATATCCCATAATCCAACAAGACCATTTGAAGTAAAATCAACTAATTTGCTGTACTCATTTACTTTTTCTTGAGTTTCTTGAACGGTACTACCAATAAATGAGTTTAGCCAAGTTTGATAATTTTGCCTAAGTTGGTCTAACGAACCAAAATCTGTTGGCAATCCACCTGTTCTATTAATTTTGCAAACAACTGTAGCATCGTCTTGCGTATAATTTGAATAATATTTATTATTGTATTTAGCCAAAACATTAGCCAAAACATCTGTATTAGGAATAGGTGTTTGAAGTTCAACGCCTAACTGACTATTATTAACTTTTTCAAAAATAATATTGTTTGAATAGATACTGTACGTTGTAAATATCTTTCCACCATATATAGCCGAACCTATTAAATGCGTACCATATTTAGCAAAAAATTCTTCATACGTCAATGTAGAGTTTCCATTTTTAAATGCTTCAATATCGCTTGAAAAATCATCTGTAAAAGCATTAACATATGTATTAGGGTTTCTATAATACTGCAATTCATATCTATAATTATATAAATTCATATACGAAGAATAATAGAATTTGTATTTATGGTCTATTATGTTCGTATTATTAGATAAAGAAAGCGTACCCCTTAGTTTAGTGAGAAAAGAATCAACACCTACAGAAAAATCAAAGGTAGACTGATAATTGGATAATAACTCAGACGCATTTGTAGTAATCATTGCACCTTGCTCAGAGTTATCTAATTCATATCTACTTTTGGGTAGAGATTGCAATGAATTAATTTTTAAAACTCTAAAACCACTTACATAATCTGTTAAATCATTTGCCGTTATTAAATTAATACCTTCGCCCAAACCATCTAGGTAGGCGGTTTCTCCTTCCGTTTGCGTTTGAGTTTCTTCCCCACCGTCAGCAAATACCTTGGGAGTATAGCCTACGCTTGAAAACAAAAATGCAATCAAACACATAAATGCTGTTAAAGTTAGTAGAAATATCTTTTGTTTTTTAGTCTTTGTCATAAAAGTTACCTCCCATAAAAATTTTTATAATCTATCATTACCACATTTATTATTTTTTGTCAATAGATTTACAAAAATTATTAGTAAAAATCTGATAATTTTAACTTTTTTTAAAAAATTTTTGTCGAAAACTTTATTTTCAATAAGCAAATAAAAAAACGCAAGGTAAATACCTTGCGTTTTGAACCTTTATTATATTATTTTACGTTTGCAGTTTTGATTATTGCACCAAGCTTGCCGTCAGCGTTGTTTGCAACCTTAATGTCGTATTTGTTATAGCATACGAGTTGCTTTCCTTCCGCTTCAAAAATTTGGTCTAACTCCGCTTCGTCCATTTGATTGTAGTAATCCTTGGTTACACAGTGGAATTCCAAGCCGTAATTTTCGTTGGGTTTAGATGCGTCGTATTCGCCGGTGTAGTAAATCGTAAACGTAGTGTAATTGTCGCCAATGCTAAAAACGTCTTCTAAATCTTCAAAAAGGTCTTCCGTTACGGAATCACTAAAGTCAATCATACCGAACACGCAGAAGCAGTCGTTATAAATGGTCATAGTTTCGGTAGGCATAAACCAAGTTGCTCTGCCTGAATTTGTTGCGCTTGACGTATCAAAAGAGCCTGAAGACTTGTAATAACTACGCCACAAACCAACCGAGCCACGTTTATGGGTTAAGTTAGAGCCGGTCGTTCCACCAAGTTCAAACTCACCGGGAAGGGTTGGCTTAATATCGTTTAGAACAATGTTTGTAACCTTGCCGTCTTCGGAAATTTCAATAGCGTCACCGTCAACCTTTAGGTCGCCAAACATAATTTGGCTATTCATTTTATAGATTAGGGCGTTGTTATAATAACCGTCGTTAATGTATTTAACCATAGCGTCGCACGTTTTGGGTGCAAGATGTGCGTAAAGGTCGATTGCCATTTTAGAATCTGCCGAGCTTAAAAACTCGCCGTCTTCGTAGTCGTATACCTGAACGTTAAGTTCTACCCTTTTAATCTTTTCGCTACAAGCGGTTAAAGATAAAGCGCAGGTTGCAACCATTAATATTGCAAGCAAGTTTACAAATATTTTGCTTAATCTTTTCATTTAATATCTCCAAAATTTACTTTAACTTAAACTGTATAAACATTTTACTAATATTTTACAGCTTTGTCAATAAAACTGTTCTTTTTTTTGCAACTCTAAAAGATTTAGTGCCAAAAACAAACAAAAAATTTGCCAAAATTGGTCTTTTCCGAAGGTTTGTTTAGCACCAACAAGAAAAACCTATCTACCGAACTTCTTATAAAGCATAGCAAGCATATCTTCTTTGCTTTGCGCACGCTCTACGTGTTTTCTTTGAGCGTTCTCTCTGCCCTGCTTTCTTTCCTTGTCAGTCTTACGGTTTTGACCTGCCAAACCAGTGGGGTTGTCGGTCGTTTTCATTGTGAGTGAAATCTTCTTTTTGGCAACGTCAACGTCTAAAACTTTGACTTTAACCACTTGCCCAACCTTTAACACGTCGGACGGATGCTTAATATAGCCGTCTGAAATTTGTGAAATATGCACTAAGCCGTCTTGATGCACGCCTATATCCACAAATACGCCAAAGTCTATAACGTTTCTTACCGTACCGGTAATTTCCATACCAGGTTTTAGGTCTGATAAATCCATCAAATCGCTTCTAAGCACGGGCTTTGGCAAACTGTCACGAATATCCCTGCCCGGTTTTAAAAGTTCGGCAACTATATCGTTTAAGGTAGGTACGCCTATGCCACAAGCATTAGCAACTTTATCAACGCCTACGGCGTCGATTCTTGCTTTTATATCGGCAACTTTGCCGTTTGCTACATCTTCTAACGTGTACCCAGTAGCCGTCAATAGTTTGTGCGTTGCGGGGTATGATTCGGGGTGAACGCCCGTGTTATCTAAAATATCGCCACCTTGTATTCTTAAAAAACCTGCACATTGACAAAAGGCTTTTTCGCCAAGTTTTTTTACTTGTAAAAGTTCGGCTCTTGAACGGAAGGGTTTAGTTTTGCGATATTCGACGATGTTTTTAGCAATACCACTGTTAAGCCCTGCCACGTATGAAAGTAGGCTTACCGATGCCGTGTTGATATCTACGCCAACGCTGTTAACACAATCTTCAACTACGCCACCAAGCACTTCTTCCAAGCGGTTTTGTGGCATATCGTGTTGATACTGACCAACACCGATAGATTTAACGTCAATCTTAATAAGTTCTGCTAAAGGGTCAAGCAAACGCCTTGCAATAGACACGGCGCTTCTTTGAGTTACGTCAAAGTCGGGAAATTCTTCTGCACCCAGCTTACTTGCACTATATACCGATGCACCCGCTTCGTTAACCACTGCGTATGAAAGGGGAAGTCCGCTTTCCTTAATCATTTGGGCAACGAAAATTTCACTTTCTTTACTTGCCGTGCCGTTACCTATTGAAATAACCGTAACGTTATGCTTTTTGATAAGCGCTATAAGTTTGGTTTTTGCTTCTTCTATCTTGTTTTGGGGCGGAGTCGGATAAACCACCGTAGTGTCCAAAACGTTACCTTCACTGTCGATTACTGCTATTTTACAGCCCGTTCTATAAGCGGGGTCTAACCCTAAAATTACTTGGTTTTTAAGGGGAGGTTGAAGAAGTAGTGGGCGAAGATTAACTTCAAACATTTTGATTGCTTGTTCGTTGGCCTTGTCGGTTAAATCGCTTCTGACTTCCCTTTCGATTGATGGAAAGATTAGTCTTGAATAAGCGTCCGTACAAGCACTTTCAACGATAGCGCCACAAGGCGAGCCGTTTTTAACGTAAACACCCTTTATAACGTCAAGCATTTCTTGAGCGTCAATAGTAACGCCAACCTTTAAGCACTCTTCCTTTTCGCCACGGTTTACCGCCAAAATTCTGTGCGACGGGATTGCCGAAACCTTTTCGGAATACTCTTTATACATATCGTAGGTAGCAGACTTTTCATTTTCCAAAAGTTTGCAAGCAAGTTCACCTTTTTCCGATAACTTTTTGCGAAGCGCCTTGCGAAGTTCAGCATCATCCGATACCTTTTCAGCAATAACGTCCGAAGCGCCTGCAAGTGCTTGCTCTATCGTTTCTACGCCCTTTTCAGCGTTGATATAATCTTTAGCAAGCTCTTGTGGGTTTACGCTTGCGTCTTGCTCTAAAATCTTGTCTGCAAGTGGGCTTAACCCCTTTTCAATAGCAACCGAAGCCCTTGTTTTACGCTTTTGTTTATAGGGTCTATAAACGTCTTCAACTTCGGTCATAGTTTCGGCTTTTGCCAAAGCAACGGCAATTTCATCGGTCATCTTGCCTTGTTCGGTAATAGCGTCGGCTACTTCTTGTTTTCTTTTATCTAAATTCCTTAAATATTTAAGTCTATCGGCAAAATCACGAAGCACTTGGTCGTCGCAAGAGCCGGTCATTTCTTTACGGTATCTTGCAATAAACGGTATGGTGTTGCCTTCGTCAATAAGGTCGATAATATTCTTTGCGTAAGTAGCCTGAATTGTAAATTCTTTTGATAGTTTTAATGCGTAGTCCATCTTAATGCTTCCTTTTTAATTTTTAACTAACGGGTTTTGCCCTTTCTTTTTCTTATTTCCTTAACGGTTTTTTCGTAGCCACTATCCGACGGCGTGTAGTATACCCTATCTTTCAAACTGTCGGGAAGATATTGTTGCTCAACGTACCCCCCGTAGTTGTGCGGGTATTTGTATTGTGAAGCAAGTTTTTTGTCTTGCTCACTGCCGTAAACGGCGTTTTTAACCCATGGTGGAACGGCGTCGTCTTTAACGTTAACGGCGTCTTCGCCCGCTAAATCCATAGCGGTTACTACCGAGTTGGATTTTTCTGCTTCACACACGTATATTATTGCTTGCGATAAAGGAAGAAGTCCTTCCGGAAGCCCCATCTTCTCAAACGCAACTAATGCGTTGGTTGCAATGACCATAGCGTTGGGGTCTGCCATACCTACGTCTTCAGCAGAGTGCGCTATTACACGCCTTGCTATAAGAAGCGGGTCGCAACCGCCTTTTATTAAACGTTGCATATAGTATAGGGCGGCGTTGGCATCGCTTCCACGAAGACTTTTGCAAAAGGCGGATAACATATCGTAATACATTTGCTCGTCGAACGACAGCGCCTTTTGTTGAATAGACTGCTCGGCGTCGGCAAGCGTAATGGTAATGCTTCCATCAGCGTTGGGCGTGGTGGTTAAAACGGCAAGTTCCAAGGCGTTATACGCCACCCTTAAATCACCCGCAGAAACGTTTGCTATGTGGTTTAAGGCTTGTTCTTCAACGGTAACGTCGTAAGCACCAAGTCCACGTTCGGTATCTTTAAGCGCCTTTTTAAGTGCCGTCAATATATCTTGCACGTTAAGACGTTTAAGTTCAAAAACCCTACACCTTGAAACTATTGCAGGCGTCATCGAAGCAAAGGGATTTTCGGTAGTAGAGCCTATAAATATTATATCACCCTTTTCAATTGCGGGAAGCAAACTGTCACTTTGCGTTTTGCTAAACCTATGGCACTCGTCAAGAAGTAAATAGGTCTTTTTGCCGTAAAGTTTATAGTCGGTAATCGCTTGGTCAACAACCTTTTTAACGTCGGCAACGCCACTTGATACGGCGTTTAGTTTAACGAAGTTGCCGTCGGTAGAATTTGCAATTACGTTTGCGAGCGTGGTTTTGCCACTTCCTGGTGGCCCCCAAAAGATACAACTGCCAAGCCTATCAAGTTTAATAGCCCTGCGTAAAAGACTGTTTTCAGACACGATGTGCGCTTGACCAATATACTCTGAAAGGTTTCTTGCACGCATGCGTTCAGAAAGCGGAATATTCTTGTTTTTGCCTTGTGCTAAATCAAATAAATCCATATAAATATTTTATCATATATGATATTTTTTTACAAGTGGTAATACAATAAAATATGACGGTTAAAAAACTATTAAAAGGCGAAATTTTAATTTTTTTTCTATGCATAGTGCTGTGCATTATGCTAATTTTGGGCGGTGGGTATCCTCAAGCCGTTTTAGGCGGAATATCGCTTTGGGTAAGCGCCATTATTCCGTCAATGTTCCCCTACTTTTTTCTTTCGGCACTACTTTCAGGGCTAAACGTAACGGGCAAGTTGTCGTTTAGGTTATCCCCCCTAACAAAACGGCTTTTTAACACTAACGGCACTACGGGATACGCCCTTATAATGAGCGTGCTTTCCGGCTACCCTATGGGTGCAAAAATCGTTGCCGACCTTAAAAACGGCGGTATGCTAAGCGATGCCGAAAGCGAAAGGGCAAGTGTGTTTTGCTCTACGAGTTCCCCCTTGTTTTTAACGGCAAGCGTGGGCGTTACTATGTTTAATAGCACGGCGTTCGGACTTTTACTATCGACCGTGCACCTTCTTTCTGCCGTGGTGGTGGGCGTTATCTTTTCCTTTTATAAACGCAAACAATCGGCTGGACATATGAAGTTTTTTAGCCAAGCACAATCTCAATCACTCTTTTACGACAGCGTTACATCAAGCGTAAACTCCACTCTGCTCGTCGGTGGTATTATTACCCTTTTTTACGTTTTTATAGAAATATTGCTATCTAACGGTGTTTTAAACCTGCCACTTGCCTTGCTCTACAATGTTTTTGGCGAGCAAAGTTTATCATCCGGCTTGGTTTTAGGGCTAATAGAAGCCACCCGTGGGTACGTAGCCCTATCTAAAGGGGGTATAACTTTTTTTACTTTGCCCGTGGCGTGTGCAATTAGTGGGTTTGGCGGTCTTAGCGTAATAGCGCAATCGGTTGCCTTTTTAAAAAGTGCAAAAATAAAAACCGCCTGCTTTTATCTTGGTAAGATTTTGCATGCGGTTATTTGCTTTTTGCTTGGACTAATTTTCAGTTTGTTTATCGTTTAACTTATCAACAAGGCTTTTTGCAAGGCTTTGCGCTTTTTGCGGAATATATTCAAGCCAATCTTTGCCGTTTAATATACGCTCTCTAACGTCCGAAGAACTTACCGAAGCAACTTCGCCCGTAACGTTTATATATTCGGTTTTTATAAAGGGGTAAAGTTTGGCGTTTATATCTTTCATAGCGTTTTCCATCTTCAAGTCGGCTTGGTTGCGTATACCCCTAACGTAAACGTCATAGCCGTTTTGTCGCAGAAACTCTGCATAGCCGTCGGCTTTTGTAGAATAGGCCAAAACTTCCACGTCCTTTTGCCCACTAAATGCTTGCTTTATTAAAGCCACCCTGTCTTCTTCGGAAAACAACTGGGTTTTACGTGGGTTTTTGCCAACGACTACTAAAACCTTGCCGTACTTTGATAGACACTCGTTTATAACGTGTTCGTGCCCTATGGTAATCGGGTCAAACGTACCCGCAAAAACACAACCTTTCATTTAACCTTCTCTCTTAAAAAAACTTAAATACGCCCTGCCGTATCTGCGCTGGTCGTACATAACTAGCCCTTTTGCACTGCCCAAATAGGGCTTTTCGTTTTCATAGATAACTATACCGCCGTCGCTTAATGCGTTTACGGCAACTGAAAGCGCCTTTTGACCTAAATCACTATTATACGGTGGGTCAATAAAAATAATATCGTATTTTTTGTTGGTTGTGCCGATAAAATCCACCCCGTCGCCACGATGCAAAGTGAAGTTTTCGGCTTTAACCTTTTCCAAATTCTTTTGGGTAAGGTTTATGCTAAAACTTTCTTTATCGTTAAAGGTAACGTGCTTAGCGCCCCTTGACAACGCTTCTATGCCCACAGCACCCGAACCACAAAAAAGGTCTAAAAACTCTGAGTCTACTATACGGGTTTGCAAAATATTAAAAAGGCTTTCCCTTGCCATATCTGACGTAGGGCGAACGTCACGACCGTCAAAGCCGTATAGAACACGCCCTTTATAAACTCCACCTATAATTCGCACGATTACTCTCCGTGAAGACTTTTACGCATTTGGTCGATAGACTCGTATTTAAGCATTGCCTTTTTAGCACCCAACCAATAAGAAATACCCGTAAGCGCAGATATATAAGGAAGGGCAAGCAGTGCAAAATAATAGGTATAAGACGTAGCGTGCCCAAACAATAGAAAGAAAGAATACACCGGCATATAAAGTATGCCCGCAATCATACCAACCGTATTAAGTCCGCCCGAAAGAAAAACTATCGTGTGTATTAAAAGCAAAGCAACGAGTGGCAAGCACGCAAAAGCACCGTATGCAAAACCCTTCCAAACGGCAAATTCTTCTTCCGTTTGCAAGCGCAAGTTTTCGCCCGTTCTTGCAATAATTTCTCTACTTCTATCGTTGGTTTCCCTAAGGTCAAGCGCCTTTTGCCCGTCCTTAAAAGACGTTGCACACACTATTAAAGAATAGCCTAAAAGGTTTACGACGTTAAGCGCCACTTCAAGGATTAAAAACTTTTCTTCCAAAACCATTATACCAAGCCCCATCATTGCCGAACACAATAAATAGATTACGGGTATAACCGATTGCTTAAAAATATACTTCATTTGTTTCACCTTTATTAAATATGGGTTTTTTATATTCTAAACATAAATTTTTTGTGAACGGAGCGCACACTTAGTTAAAACTTCGTAACTGATAGTGCCGTATTCACGTGCAACCTTGTCAGCGTTAAGCATAACTGGGTAAAAGCCTTTTTTTGCACCGTAATATGCGCTTGCATCCATACACTTATTATTAAATTGTGCATTGCTTGGTCGCCTTGGCAAGCCGTCGGCGTAGCCGTAACCAATTATGGAAACTTTGCACTTTTTGGTAGGGCGTTGCAAACCGTAAAGACAGCCGTCTAAGGTGGTTAGACACCGTGTGTTTATTACGGGTGCGTAAACGCTCATAGCAGGCTTTACGCTAAAGGACGGAAAGTTAAACGGTTTATACCCGTATAACAAAATTCCTATGCGCACCATATCAAAATAGTCGCCTTTTAAAAACCCACCGCTTGCAGATATATGGCAGGTTGTATTTCTATTATAATGCTTTACAAGTTTATTTGCAAGCAAAAATTTACGCTTGGCTAAAAGCCTTGCACTATCGTCTTGCGGACTTGCATAATGTGAAAACAGTCCGTCTATTTTAATACACTCGTTAACGCAAGCAAAATCAATCATATCAGATATTCCTGTTAAATTTGCACCAAATCTATTCATACCCGAATTAAAGCACAAATGCACCTTGGCAATTTTACCTATTTTTTCTGCCGATTGCGATAATTTTTGCATTTGATATACGTTTTGAACGGCCAAAGTAAGTCCACGTTCAACACCTAAACTTGCATCTTTTAGATATGGCACCATAACCAAAACGGGTTTATCTATGCCAATACGGCGTAGGCGTAGCCCTTCTTGAATAGTAGACACGGCGTACTCGTCGCAAATAGTATAAAGTGCGTTTGCAACTTGCTCTATCCCGTGCCCGTAAGCGTCTGATTTTACCACGGCGCACAGTTTTGCTTTGCCGTTTAATTTGTTTTTAACGGCGTTTGCATTAAATTTAATTGCTTGCAAATCTATAAAGGCTTTACTTAACATACTTTTATTTTATGCGATACAAGCCTTAAAGTATAACAAAACCCCCCACGCTTAAAGCGTGGGGGGTAGAGTGTTTTTTATTATTTTGCAAAAAGGTCGGTTGCCTTTTCGTAGAAGTTGTATTTCATATTGTTGTCAATATAACTTAAAACGTCGGTATTGTCTTTAAGTTCTGCCATGGTTGCTTTTGCAGATTCGTAAGCGTTTTTGTAAGCAAGTTTGGTATCGGCATCGCAAACTTCGTAGTTAATAATGCCGTCAAGCTTATACAAAAGTTTTGCAGCGCTTAACGCCTTTTCAACGTTTTGGATTTTTGCTAAACTTTCTTCGCCGTAAAGGTCTTTTGCTTCCTTAGAAAGTGCATTGTAAGAAGCCCTTGCCTTAACAACTTCTTCTTCACCAACAAAACCGTCTTCTACGTTCCAAGAAATAACTTTAAGTGCATTTAAATCAACCTTTGCAATTTGAACGCTATCATAATCGGTAATTTTACCCAAGAACTTGTGTCCTTCAATATAGAAAAGGTCGTCTTCACCGTCGTCGTCAGAATCTTCAGCGGTAACGGTTGCGCCCGTCAACTTAACGTATTTAACGTAAGATGCGCCCTTTGCAGAGTTGTCACAATAGAAAAGGTATTCTTCCCCGTCGATAGTGATAAACTCTGGTGTGTACCAAGCGGATGCTACGGAATCTTCTGAAATTCTTTCTTCGTCGTTATATTCGGTATCTTTGTCGTTGGTTTGGACAATCTCAACCCTTGCAATTTGGTTGGTAGAGTTAAAGTAATAGATATAGGTTTTGCCACCTTCAACCTTTTTAGCAAAAGGTTCACAGCTGGGGTTCATTTCGGCAACCTTAACTCTTAAAACAGTATCGTCTTGTGTAAGAGTAGTCCTTACCAAGAAAATTTTAATAATTTCGTCTTCCTCGTTGCCTTCACTGATTTCACCCTCTTCAACTACCAAATATACTTCGTCAAGACTAACGAACAACATATCTTCAAAAACAAGGTCGGGGTTTACGATTTCAGTAGTGTGTGCTTGGTCGAAATTACCAACTTCCACAGCATAATCGGTAGCGTTGCCTAAAACGTCCGTTTCGGTATAGAAAAGATAGGTTGCTTGTTCGCCCGCTTTAACGGTGTTAAGAGTGTATTTGCAGTGGTTAAACTCGTTTGAATCTTGACCGTTTAAGATGCAAGCACCCCTAAACTCATTGCCGTTTGAAACGCCGTCGCCAACCTTGTAAGCGTAAACTTTGTTATATGCTGCTTCCGCTCTTGCATAGTTGTCTTTAGAAGCCGCCGCTTCAAAATAGTCCTCACTATAAACGGTTGCACTGTAAACAACGACTACGCCGTCAACGCCTTCGCCCGCCATAAACTTGTAACTTGCCAATGATTCAAACTTGCCTTTCGTTTCACTGTCCTTTTTGGCAATGGTGGTCTTTTCTTTAGTAGTAGTGTCGTAAGCGTAAAGCGCAGAATCGTCAATATCGTAATATACCAAGAAAACCTTGCTACCAGATTTAATAAATCTATACTCGGTAGCGTGTGATGAAACGGTAAAGAAGGTTTGCGTGCCCGTACCGTCAAGTTTGGTTTTGGTAAAGGTCATCTCAGACTTAGCGATTTCACCAGCATTGGTCTTGTCAGTACTCGGCGTGCCGTAGTAAACGTAGCCGTCGTATACGTATACGCCTGCACTGTAGTCGGTAGAAACGAAAAGTTTTGGAACTACTATTTCGGTTTTAAGATTGCCACTCTTAATAGAAGACTTTTCAACAGCCATCAAAGAGCCCTTTACGGGTGTGCCGAAAGTATTGTCTTCACTATAAGAAGCGTAGCCGTTAACATAGTACAAATAGTTTGCAGTTTCAGCAATGAAACCGCCCGACGTTACGTCAGCACCCCAATTCTTCATAGAAGTGCCTTTCCAATCGCCGTTACCACTGCAAGCACCTAAGCCAATCACAGTGGTAAGCGCTAAAATGCAAAGTAAAAGTTTGATTAGTAACTTTCTCATATAATCTCCGATTGCGTTCAGGCAACTTTTAAGGTTAGCCCGAATATATTATAGTTATACAGATATTTATTATAACCTATAAGTATTATTTTTGCAATAGATTTTTAGGTTTTTTAAGTATTTTTTTGTCCCGTAGGAGCGTTAAAATGGATAAATTTGGAATTTTTAATCTTTTAAATTCTTTTTTTAACTTCTATCAAGATAAAAATAGTGGTGCAAGCACTCAAAAAAACCACTCAGACTCGGGGGCGGGCGACAAAGGGGCAAGCACAAGCGATTCGCTTTTTGGCGGGCTATTTAATCAATTTAAAACTTCCGACGAGCAAAACCTAACTAACCAAGACTCTTGTAAACCCACTCCGCCCACTCAAACGCCCTTGCAAGCTCAAATGCTAAAAACCATTACTACACACGAAGAAATAGTTAGGCGTGTTAAGTCTAAAAACAAATAATTACGCAAAACGACAAACGCTAATTCGCTTGTTAATTACTGCCGATTTGAGCAACCTTATAAAAATATTCGGTAAGTTTTTCAGGCGTTTGTTTTCTGCCTGTGTCTATCCACCATTTAACTGTTTCAACGAAGCAGGCACATATTACGCTTACCCTGTAACTTTTAGGAATAGACAAATCTTTTTGCCCATCGATTTGGTCTAATCTGCTTTCAACTAGCGTGTATAAGTTGCTTTTGAAATACTTCAAAAACAAATCGTTGTTAGCACAAGACAATAATGTTAATAAGTTGTTGTCGTTTTTTTGCAAATGGCTAAAAAGGTGCAAAAACACCCCGCTACTGCCCTCGCAATTAAAAATGTGTACGTGACCTTTTTGGTTATCCTCTTCGACGTCGAAAAGGTGGCAAAATAGTTCTTCGCAAAACTCTTTTAAAAGGTAATCTTTGGTTTCAAAATGGGCGTAAAAAGTTGCCCTACCAACGTCTGCCCTTTGCAAAATTTCAGCGACGGTTATCTGCGAATACTCTTTTTTAGAAAGAAGTTCTATAAACGCCGTAAAAATGGCTTGCCTTGTTTTTCTTATGCGTCTATCCATACAAACTCTCCATACAAAATTATTAAAATGTTCGTTAACTTACACTTTTAGAATTTTGGCTGTTGCATTTTTTAGTTAATTTTAATAATATGTTTTTGAACAAGTTGTTCAGTAACAAATAAATTGTACACAAAACTAACACTTTTGTCAATGGAGAAAGTATGAAAACTAAAGCTAAAATGCTATTTGCATTTATTTTAAATTTTTCTTTTGCCGTTTTAGAGTTCGTCGGTGGGCTTTTGACGGGTAGTGTAGCAATTACGTCAGACGCCGTGCACGATTTTGGCGACGCTTTTAGTATAGGCTGTTCGCTTTTTTTAGAAAAGATAAGCGAAAAAGCCCCCGACGAAAAGTACACTTACGGATATGCACGGTTTTCGGTTTTGGGAAGCCTGATTTCTTGCGTCGTTCTTTTGGTGGGTAGTGGCTTTGTTATATATAACGGGGTTTTAAAGATAATAAATCCCACCACGGTTAATCACGACGGTATGCTTGTATTCGCCGTAATAGGTCTGGTCGTAAACGGCGGAGCGTTCTTTATTACGCACGGCTCTAATTCACTTAACCAGCGTGCGACAAGTCTTCATATGCTTGAAGACCTTTTAGGTTGGATAATCGTTTTGGTGGGCGCAGTCGTCATCAAGTATACCGGCTTTGTTCTCTTAGACCCCGTAATGAGCCTTGCTTTAGCCGTGTTTATTATAGTAAACGCTTGCAAAACGTTATTTAACGCATTTGAAGTATTCCTTGAAAAAAAGCCGAGCGAAATATGCTTAAAGCACCTAACTGAACAACTTTGTAATTTAGACGGCGTTCTTGACGTTCATCACTTACACGTTTGGTCAATCGACGGGCAAAACAACTACGCTACTTTGCACGCAGTTGTAAGTGAAAATAGTTGTCAAGTTAAAAAGGCGTTAAAAGAAGAACTCTTAAGACACGGCGTTTGCCACGCCACCGTTGAAGTTGAAGCCGAAGGCGAACTATGCGACCAAATAACGTGTTGCCCAAGGTTAGAGTGTAGCGACGGACACTGCCATCACTCTCACGGGCATAATCATAAGCATAATAACTCTCACAAACATAATCACAGGCACGATAATTGCCATCACTAAAATATGTAAAAGTTTTTAAAAAATAAACAAAACGGCACTTGCAAATGCAAGTGCCGTAGTTTTTGAAAACCAAACACCAAAGATTATCTCTTTGAGAATTGGGGTGCACGACGTGCTGCTTTTAAGCCGTACTTCTTTCTTTCCTTCATTCTTGAATCTCTAGTTAAGAAGCCTGCTTTTTTAAGCGCTGCTCTGCTTTCAGGTTCAGCGATAAGCATTGCACGTGCAATACCGTGACGGATTGCGCCGGCTTGACCGGTATAGCCACCGCCAACAACGTTAACAACAACGTCGTATTTAGCTTCTACACCCAAAAGGGTTAAGGGTTGCTTAACGATGAACTTTAAGGTATCTAAACCAAAATATTGGTCAAGAGTCTTTTTGTTGATGGTGATAGTGCCGTCACCAGCGGGAATCAAACGAACACGAGCGATAGCCTTCTTTCTTCTACCGGTGCCCCAGAATTGAACTTTTTTCTTAGTAGCTGCCATAATTACACCTCATTAAAACAATTTAAGTTGTTCGGGCTTTTGAGCCTGATGGTTGTGCTCAGCACCTCTGTAAACCTTGAGTTTGGTGAGCATTGAACGGCCTAAACTGTTCTTGGGAAGCATGCCTTTAACTGCTTCGTAAACAGCAAGGTCAGCTTTAGTTGCCATTAAAGTTTTATATTGGATTTCTTTTAAGCCACCGATGTGACCAGTGTGATATCTGTAATACTTCTTTTCAAGTTTTTTGCCGGTTAAAACAACCTTGTCGCAATTAACTACTATAACGAAATCGCCCGTATCAACGTTGGGGGTGAAGGTGGGTTTGTTTTTGCCACGTAAAATTGCTGCAACCTTTGATGCAAGACGACCTAAAGCAACGCCTTCAGCATCTACAACGTACCACTTTCTGACAACGTTATCTGCGTGAGCCATATAAGTCTTCATTGTAATTTCTCCTTAATTAAATAATGTATATTAGACAAGCCGTTACGCCTTCCACGAAAAGACGTGTGCCGAAGGGCTAATTCAGCAAAAAAACGAACTTTGCCTTATAAACGCCTAAATATATTAACTTTTTTTTGACGTTAAGTCAAGCGTTTTTAACGGGTTTTAACCCTTTTTTTGTTAATTTTTAATGGTTTTTTAAATTTTTTGCTTTTACGCCCTATATATTGTGGCAAACACTTGGCACAACCACAATTTTATCGTTTAATACTCAACGCTTTTAAGGCAGAGCGCTTTGGCGGGCAACGTTTTAACTACGGGTTTACGCCCCTTTCCGTCAATCATAGCCTTTGCTTCTTCGAGTGAAAGTTTGCCCTGACCTACTGCGAGCGTTAAGCCGGCGCAAATTCTTACCATATTATATAAAAATCCGTTACCGCAAATTTGCAAGGTAAAGCCACCTTCCGTTTGCAAGATTTTTGCACAGTAAATTGTTCTAACCGTACTTTTAACGCTACTACCTGACGCAACGAAGCACTTAAAGTCGTGTTCGCCACAAAGCATTTCGCAAACGGCGTTGGCAAGCGAAAAATCAATATCGTCTATACGGTAAGCATACCTTTCTTTTAAGGGAAAATTGACGTTAGAAATATAAAAACTATACTCGTAGGTTTTACGCTTAGCGCTTCTTCTTGAATTAAAATCTTCTGCCACTTGGCAAGAAGATATAACCTTTATATCGTCTGGTAAGATAGTGTTTAATGCCTTGGCGTAATTTTCGGGTGGAATTACGCTTTTTTCTACCTTAAAGTCGGCAACCTGCCCTAAAGCGTGTACGCCGGCGTCCGTTCTGCCACTGCCGGTAATCTTTACGTCTTCGCCCGTAAGGGTTTTAACGGCGTCCGTCAAAACCTTTTCTATTGATAAGCCGTTGGGTTGAATTTGCCAACCACAATAGTTTGTTCCATCATAACTGACGGTTAACTTAATTCTCACGCAAATACCCCCGGAAAGATATAAAATCCGTTAAGGTATATCACCCCAACTATTAACCCTGCAGTTATTATTAAGCCGATTAAATCCCTAAAACTAACCGTCATTTTTTTGTATTTAGTGCGGTTTTTACTGCCTGCATAGCACCTTGCGTCCATAGCGTCGGCAAGTTCGTCTGCACTTCTGAACGAACTTATTAAAAGTGGTATAAGCACGGGTATTAGCGCTTTTGCTCGCTTAAAAAGATTGCCACTATCAAAATCTGCACCCCTTGCTTTTTGCGCCTTTATTATTCTGTCCGTTTCATCCATAAGCGTGGGAATAAACCTTAAAGCAATGCTCATTATAAGCGCAAACTCGTGCACGGGAAAGCGTACTAATTTTAATGGATAAAGCAAAAGTTCTATGCCGTCGGCAAGTTCAATGGGCGAAGTGGTAAGGGTTAGGATACTTGCACCAAGCACCACAAGGCAAACCTTAACCGTTATAAAACCCGCCGCCTTTAAGCCTTCGTCGGTAATAAATCCACCATCCCAAAGGGGCGTGCCACTCTTATTAAAAAACAGTTGAAGCACTGCGGAAAAAACCACGAAAAATATTATTGCTTTTAGACTTTTTATCACCTTAAAAAAGGGAACTTTAGAAATTGCCGTTACTAAAATTACGTATACTAAACAAGCCAAGAAACCTAAAAAGTGATAACTTTTTACCATAAACACGGCAACTATATATGCTATTACAAGCAAAATTTTAACGGCGGAATTCATTTTGTGGATAGCCGACCCCGACGGGAAATATTGACCGAAAGTTACTTCTCTCATACTTCCCCCTTTGTTCGCTTAGAAAGAGCCGAAACAAAGCCGTCTACCGTTAAATCGCTATCTAAATTAACCCCGTTTTCTTGCAAGGCAAGTGTTAAACTTGCGGTAAGTGGAAGTTCTAAACCAAGTTCTTTAACCTTTTGATAGTCGGAAAAAACTTCTTTCGGCGTGCCGACGCTTGCCACCGTACCTTTATAGAAAACGGCAACCCTATCACAATTTTCGCTTACTAAATTCATATCGTGCGAAACGATGATTATGGTTTTAGCAAAGCCTTTGTGTATGCTTTTAAGTAGCGCTATAAAATCACGCTTGCCTACGGGGTCTAAGCCTGCTGCGGGTTCGTCTAAAACAAGCACTTCGGGTTCGGTTACTATAACGCCCGCAATAGCCACCCTGCGTTTTTGCCCGCCCGATAGTTCAAAGGGCGATTTGTCTTTTACGCTCTCGTAATTAAGACCTACCGTTTCAATGGCTTTTTGCACACGCAAAGCCACTTCAAAGTCGGGCAACTCTTTATTAAAACTCTTTAGTCCAAAGGCAACGTCGTCAAAAACCGTTTCGGCAAACAGTTGATGTTCGGGGTATTGGAAAACCATACCCACCTTACTGCGCAAGCCTTTTAGGTCGCAATTCTTATCGGTTAAATCGTAATTGCCAACGGTTAACTGACCGTTGTTTTTACCCACTCTAATTAGCCCGTTTAAATGTTGAACAAAGGTAGATTTACCACTGCCCGTATGCCCTATTATGCCAAAAAATTCGCCTTCGTTTACCGTTAAATTAACGCTATCTAAGGCTTTTACGGCTATGGCTTTGGTCTTTGCGCCGTACGTAAAGGAAAGGTTTTTTGCTACTACTTGCATAAAGCCCTCCTTAAATCTTCGTCGGTCAGCACGTCAAAGGGTATATCCACACCTGCTACTCGAAGTTTGTTTGCTATATAGGACGCAAGCGGAAGTTCTAAACCTATTTGTTTAAGCCTGTCCGCTTGGGCAAAAATTTCTTTGGGCGTACCCGTCATTTCAATTTCGCCGTCATTTAGAACGATAACTCTATCGGCAGACGTAACTTCTTCCATATAGTGCGTTATTGCAATTACCGTAACGCCTTGCTCTTTGTTTAGTTTGTCAACTACGTTAAGCACTTCTTTTCTGCCAAGCGGGTCGAGCATTGCAGTAGATTCGTCCAAAATCAAAATTTGTGGTTGAAGTGCCAAAACGCCTGCGATTGCTATGCGTTGTTTTTGCCCACCCGAAAGTCGCTCGGGTGAACTTTTTTTAAAATCTTGCATACCGACGGCTTTAAGGGCAAAGTCGATACGTTTTCCAATTTCTTCACGTGGGACGCCCAAGTTTTCCGGACCAAACGCCACGTCGTCTTCAACGATAGAAGCAACCAACTGATTGTCGGGGTTTTGGAACACCACGCCAACACGTTTGCGAATTTCAAAAGTAGACTTTTTGTCGGTCGCCGAAAAACCGTCCACGAAAATACTTCCGCTTTGCGGTTTAATAAGACCGTTAATAAGCCTTGCAAGAGTGCTTTTGCCACTGCCGTTGTGCCCTATAACGGCAAGGTATTCACCCTTTTGAACTTCAAAGCTTACGTCTTTAATTATTCTTTTTTTACCGTCGTACGAAAAGTTTATCTTTTCTAACTGCAATAAAGACATAGTTTTCCTTCTACCAAAGATTTTCAACTTATTTTAACACAAAAATCTTTATTATTCAAGAATTTTAACCCACTATGCGATTAAACTTGCACACCGCAAGCCTTTTGTGCAAAAATTTGTGTTGTTTGTGCCAAAAAAAATAAAAAATTTTTGTTATGCCATTGACTATTGCCATTAATAATTGTATAATATCACTTGCTATAATTATTTATATTATATACGGAGGGCTTTATATAATGAAGAAATTGACTATCGACGGCAATACCGCCGCCAGCCACGTAGCCTATGCCTTCAGCGAAGTTGCAGCTATTTACCCAATAACTCCTTCTTCACCCATGGCAGAAGTTGCAGACGAATGGTCAACAGCCGGCAGAACCAATATGTGGGGTCAAAAAATCCACGTTGCGGAAATGCAATCTGAAGGTGGTGCAGCCGGTGCTGTACACGGTTCACTTTGCGCCGGTGCTTTGACAACCACTTACACCGCAAGCCAAGGCTTGTTACTTATGATTCCGAACATGTATAAAATCGCCGGCGAACTTATGCCGATGGTTATGCACGTTTCGGCACGTGCATTAGCGGCACATTCACTTAACATCTTCGGCGACCATGCTGACGTTATGGCTTGCCGTCAAACCGGCTTCGCTATGATTTGTGACAGCTCCGTTCAAGAAGTTATGGACTTAGCGCTCGTTGCTCACCTTGCAACCTTGCGTTCTAAAGTGCCTTTCTTAAACTTCTTCGACGGTTTCAGAACCAGCCACGAAGTTGCTAAGATTGACGTTTGGGACGAAGCTGACGACTATGCTGAAATTCGTGCTATCTGCGACGAAGTTGGCATTGACGCTGACGTTAAAGACTTTAAGTCACGTGCGCTTAACCCCGAACACCCAATTCAAAAGGGTACTGCTCAAAACGGCGACACCTACTTCCAAAACAGAGAAACTGCTAACGGCTACTATCAAGCAGCCCCCGCCATCGTTCAACAAATGATGGACGTTGTTTCTAAGCACTGCGGTAGGTCTTACCACTTATTCGATTACGTTGGTGCACCCGACGCAGAATACGTTACCGTTGCTATGGGTTCTGGTTGTGAAACTATTGAAGAATCTATCAACAAACTAAATTCTCAAGGCAAAAAATACGGCTTGGTTAAAGTTAGACTTTACAGACCGTTCGTTAGTGAAGCGTTTATCAACGCACTTCCCAAAACCGTTAAGAAGATTGCCGTTCTTGACAGAACTAAAGAACCCGGCTCTCTCGGTGAACCTTTATACTTAGACGTTTGCTCGGCTTTATTTGAAGCAGGCAAAAACGATATTAAAGTTATCGGCGGTAGATACGGCTTAGGCTCTAAAGAATTTACGCCTTCTATGGTACTTGCAGTTTACAAGAACTTAGAACAAGCCGAACCTAAGAACCACTTCACTATCGGTATTTACGAAGACGTTACCAATACTTCACTTGACTTTAGTGAAAAGTTCGACGCCGCACCCGCAGGCTCTACTTCTTGTAAGTTCTACGGCTTAGGCTCTGACGGTACGGTTGGCGCTAACAAAAACTCTATTAAGATTATCGGCGACCACACTGACAAGCACGCTCAAGCATACTTCTTCTACGATTCTAAAAAGTCTGGTGGTATTACCGTTTCTCACTTGCGTTTTGGTGACACCCCGATTCAATCAGAATATCTAATCGACTCTGCTGACTTCGTTCAATGTTCTAACCCATCTTACATTACTCGTTACGATATGACGGGCGACATTAAAGAAGGCGGTACTTTCCTTATCAACACCGACGCTACTACCGTTGAAGCATTAGAAAGCTTCTTACCCGCACAAGTTAAGCGTGATATCGCTACCAAGAACATCAATCTTTACGTTATCGACGCTATTAAGATTGCCGCTGGTCTTGGCTTAAAGGGTAGAACTAACACTATTCTTCAATCTGCGTTCTTCCGTGTTAACCCACAAATTATGCCCTACGAAAAGGCTGTTGAATATATGAAATATATGGCTAAAAAGTCTTTCGGCAGAAAGGGTGACGCAGTCGTTCAAATGAACTACGACGCTATCGACAGTGCTAGTGGCGAAAATCTTATCAAGATTGACGTTCCCGCTTCTTGGGCAAACGCTACCAGCGGTGCTGAAATGGTTAAGGGTCACGAAGATAAATACTATCAAGAAATTATTAAGCCTATCCTTTACTTACAAGGTGACAAGCTTAAATCTTCACAATTCAACGCTGACGGCTCTGTACCCACCGGTACTACTAAGTTTGAAAAACGTGGCGTAGCCGTTACCGTTCCTGAAATCTTAATTGACAAATGTATCCAATGTGGTAACTGTTCGTTCGTTTGTCCTCACGCTTGCTTAAGACCTGCTTTAGTTAAAGTTGGCGAAGCTAAGCCCGAAACTCTTACCACTAAACCTGCAATCGGTCTTCCCGGTTACGAATACAAGATGCAAGTTTCACCACTTGACTGTATGGGTTGTGGCGTTTGTGCTACCGTATGCCCCGTTAAAGACGGCGGTGCTATTAAGATGGTTCCCCTTGCTAAGTCTTTGGAAAACAAAGAAGACGTTAACTGGGAATACACCATTAACTTACCAGAAGCAGATACTTCTAAGTTTAAGAAAGAAACCGTTAAGGGTTGTCAATTCTGCACTCCGCTTTTCGAGTTCTCAGGTGCATGTGCAGGCTGTGGCGAAACTCCTTACGTTAAGGTTATTACCCAACTCTTCGGCGAAGATATGGTAATCGCTAACGCAACCGGTTGTTCTTCTATTTACGGCGGTTCTTCACCCACGTGTCCTTACACCACCAATAAGGCTGGCAAAGGTCCTGCTTGGGCAAACAGCTTGTTTGAAGACAACGCTGAATTCGGCTATGGTATGAATCTTGCTTACACTTCAAGAAGAAACGCTCTTAAAGATAAGGTTGTTGCATTTGCTAATGCAGACGCATCTGCAAAAGAAGCCGCTGACGAGTGGATTAACGCATTTAACGATAGAGAAGCTTCTAAAGTTGCTTCCGCTAAACTTCTTGCTGTCGCTGAAGCTTCAAACGCTCCCGAAGCAAAGGCTATTATCGAAGACAAAGACTGCTTGTCTAAGAAATCAGTTTGGATTTTCGGTGGCGACGGTTGGGCTTACGATATCGGTTACGGCGGTTTAGACCACGTTCTTGCAAGTGGCGAAGACGTTAACGTTTTAGTTCTTGATACCGAAGTTTACTCTAACACCGGTGGTCAAGCTTCTAAATCAACCAATATCGGTGCAGTTGCTAAGTTCGCTTCTGCTGGTAAGAGAGTTAAGAAGAAAGACCTTGGTATGATTGCTAAGTCTTACGGCTACGTTTACGTTGCTCAATGCGCTATGGGTTCTAACCCCGCACAACTTCTTAAAGCACTTTCTGAAGCTGAAAAGTATAACGGTCCGTCACTCATCATTTGCTACGCTCCCTGTATTAACCACGGCATCAATATGTCTAAGAGCCAACTTGAAGAAAAGGCTGCAGTTGAATGCGGTTACTGGCACTTATATAGATATAACCCCGAAACGGGCGAATTCAGTTTGGACAGCAAAGACCCAACGGGTGATTACCAAGCATTCTTGCAAGGTGAAACCAGATATACTTCACTTATTAAAACTCAAGGCGCTGACGTTGCTAACGAACTCTTCAAACAAACCGAAGATTCTGCAAAAGAACGTCTTGCAGGCTACAAGAAGCTTGCCGGCAAGGAATAATCCCTGCTAAACGAAAACTTAAAGCGAGTGCTATTTGGCGCTCGCTTTTTTATTGGTTTTTTAGTTTTTTTGTTTGCTTTTTGTTCTTTTTTCTATATATATTTATATATAATGAATACGACAAAAACGTATGGTGACTAAAATTTAACTTATGCGTAAAATTTAAGGGCGATAGATTCTATCGCCCTTTGATTTTTTGGTTTTTATTATAAAGTGTCAAGATATTCTGCAAAATCAAACAATCTGTTTGCGGTTGAAATTATGCAGTTAACCCACAAGTCGCCACCAGTTTCTATGCAATCTTTGGTCTTCCAGTGGGTAGGAATCAAGCCGTTTTCTTTATTTTGCATTCTGGTAATAGAGTCACCCAAAACCTTTGCTTTTTCTAAGTACAACGGGTCTTTGGTGAGTTTGTGCATATTTATAAAGGTTGACATTATTGACGCCGTTGACGAGTCAATCGGAACGTACCAAGCGTATTGCTCTACTGCTGAAGGATAGAACCACTCTTTAGTATTGCTTGATTTGTTATACTTTAAGGGTTTATCCCAATAAACGAACTGGTCTTCAATATATCTCATCAACTCTTTAGCACTTTCAACTTCGGCAGGGTCGCTACTACGATTGTTAACGATATCTTTAATAATTACGCTGGTTGAGAAGTGGGTCATATTTGAATAGTGTGATGAAAGCACTGAGTCTTCAAACTGACCTTCCCAGTGAAAGTGTTTAAGCGTGTTGTCCCTTAAATAATTCATACCATTTTCTGCAAGAGTCTTATACGCTTCTTCTTTGGTAATATCGTAAATTTGATACAAGAAAGAACAAATAGCAGAAGGCTGTGCATATTGCGGAACAAGTGATTCGCCCGTTTTAACGTCTATCATTTGGTGCCAACTACCGTTTTCACATACGTTTGCTTTATAATACTTTGCAATCTTAAGTGCTGCGTCTAAATACTTCTTGTCGCCCGTTGCTTTGTATAAGTTTACGTAGCAAGTACCTGCAGAACAAGGATAGATAAGCATAGTCGTATGCAAACGCTTACTTACAACCGAGTGATGCTTGTGAATATTATCAACGTCGTCATAGAAGAAATACGTTGGTGGCAAACCTTCTAAGGGAGAGCCTGCGGGTGCTGACGCTTGAATCATAAAGTCTGCTGCGTTTTTAGCGATGGTCATAGCCTTGTCTGCATTTTCAGGGCTTAGTTTTGCATAGTTAACCATAGCGTTTACTATTGCAGAGTTCATCTTGGTTAAAAAGATACTAAGTTGATAATCTGTGTTATATTTGTTGTCAAGCCATGCGCTAACGTACTCGTTGGTCATCAAATAATCGTACGCTCTTTTTGCACAAGTGCGATAATCAACCGCCTTATCGGGATAGTCGCCCGTAAAGGGTGCTGATTTGTGGAAGCTTCTTGCACCGATTAATTCTAACTTGTTTCCGTCGTTATCTAAAGCATAAACACAAACGGTTACTTGACCTACTTGTAATTTATCCCAAACGGGAGTTAAAAGTGCGTAGGAACTGTCTGCCTTAAACGAATATTTTGCGCCACTTTCGTCTTGTGCTTCAAACAAATAATTTGTGCAACCTGCAAGCGGTGCGAAATCAAACGACGGGCAAAACATAAAAGACTGTGACTGTATGTTCCAAAAGGCGTTACCGTTTACACCGCCCCTGCGAATTGCGTAGTCGGGGTTATTATACTCTTCCAAAGCCCTTTTAACTAACTGCTTATCCATTTTTAATCTCCTTAAAGGTTCGTTGATATTATTATATCTTTAACACGCCAAACTGTCAATAAATAAATACAATTTTATCGATAAAATTTTTTTGTTTTCTCTCCCTTGACAACGCACTTTTGCGACTATATAATTAATGTGTTAAAAACTGAAAAAGGAAGTAGAATAAAATGACCAAGTTGGTTTTCGCTTCAGACTCTTTTAAGGGTAGCCTTACAGGCGAGCAAATTAACAAAATATTGACTTCTTCTGCTCGAAAGGTTTATGGCGACGCCATAATAGTACCACTGCTCGTTGCCGACGGTGGCGAAGGCACGCTTGACGCCATAATTAAAACTAAAAAAGGCATTATTCTGCAAAAATCCGTGCTTGACCCGCTATATAGAAAGGTCGAAAGCAGATACGGTGCTTTTGAAGATAGCGCAGTTATTGCTATGAACGAAGCGTCTGGGCTTCCTATGCTTAAAGACTTTGAGCGAAACCCTTTACAAACCACTACGTACGGTTTGGGTGAACTTATTTGCGACGCCGTTAAAGGTGGTTATAAAAATATTTACGTTACGCTTGGCGGAAGCGCAACTAACGACGGTGGCCTTGGCGCACTTACCGCTCTTGGATATAGGTTTATAAAAAAAGACGGCACGGTTGCAAAAGGCGTTGGCAGTGAACTTGGCGAAATCGCACGAATTGACGATAGCAACGCTTTAGACACTTCAAAAATTAATTTTACCGTGCTTTGCGACGTTACCAACCCCCTTCTTGGCGAAAGTGGTGCTTCCAAGGTTTTCGCTCCGCAAAAGGGCGCTGATGAAAGTACGGTTGAGTTTTTAGAAAAGGGTATGCAAAATTGGTGTGCCGTTATGAATAAGCATTTTAACACGGACGCCAACGCTATCGTTGGCGGTGGCGCTGCCGGTGGCTTAGGTGCTTCGCTTACGCTATTTTTGAACGCCCAAATAAAATCCGGCATAGAGACGGTTTTAGATTTAATAGGTTTTGACGAAGCCATATCAGGTGCAACGGCTGTTATTACGGGCGAAGGAAGAATTGACGGTCAGTCGGCTTTCGGTAAGGTTATATCGGGCGTAAGTAAGCGTGCAAAACTAGAAAACGTTCCCGTTATTGCCATTGTTGGCAGTGTGGGCGACGGTTACCAAAACTGCTTTGACGTGGGCGTTACGGCGGTGCACTCTATAATAGACAAGCCTTCCACCCTATCTGAAATTTTATCAGACAGCCCCGCTTTATATGAAAAAACAGCCACGTCTGTTTTTAGAACGCTTAAGGCGTTTGAAAAATAAACTAACAATAAAAAAGAACCATCAGTGATGGTTCTTTTAGTTTGCTTTTTATTTGAATTATTCGCCTTTGAAAGGTAATAAGTCAACTAATCTTGCACGTTTGATAGCCTTTGCTAAAACTCTTTGGTGTTTTGCACAGGTACCGGTCATACGTCTGGGAAGAATCTTACCGCCTTCGGTAATGTACTTCTTAAGTAAATTGATATCTTTATAATCAATAACGTCAGTTTTTGCTTGACAGAAAGCACATACTTTTTTGCGGGGCATTCTTTTAACGTACTTTTTAGCCTCTTTAACAGGGGCAGCCGCTGCTTCGGGAGTAGCGGTAGTAGTTACATTAGTATTTTCTTCCATGATATTACTCCTTAATAATTATCGCCTAACGATTTTAGGCATCTTAGAACGGAAGCTGATTATCGTCGATAGCTTCCAACTGTGGACGTTCTTTTCTAACGGAAGTTACAACTTCTTCACCGTCAAACTCACCTTGAGCAGAGCGGGGCGTTAAAAACTCCACTTCGTTTGCAACAACGTCGGTTACGTAACGTTTAACGCCGTCCTTATCGTCGTAAGTACGGTTTTGTAAACTACCAACGATGGCAACTTTGTTACCTTTCTTTAAATATTTACCGCAGTTTTCCGCTCTGCCACGCCATACGGTAATGTTGAAGAAGTCCGTTTCACGGTTTCCGTCAGCATTAGCGTAATCTCTCGATACTGCAATAGAAAATCTGCACACTGCAATACCGCTGGGGGTTTCGCTTAACTCTGGGTCACGGGTTAAATTACCCACTAAGATAACTTTATTCATATAATTTCCCTACCTTATCTTTTTGTAATCAATCTTCTGATTACGCCGTCAGTGATACCAACAACACGCTTGAGTTCTTGAACCAACGTGGTTGCTGCTTCAAAAGTCATCAAAACGTAGTAGCCTTCAGACTTGTAGTTAATGGGGTATTGAAGTTTCTTTACGCCCCAACGGTCAGTTGCTTCGATAACACCGCCGTTTGAAGTAACTAAGTCTTCAAGCTTTTTGATGATGCTTTCTTTAGCTTCGTCAGTTAAAGCGCAATCAAGAATGTAAAGCATTTCGTACTTCGTCATAATTTTTTTACCTCCTGGACTTATTCGGCTTACCACAGGGTAAGCAAGGTTTTATGCGCAAAAAGTAGCGCAAGTTCCATAATAATAACAAAATTTTTATCTTTTGTCAAATTATTTTTAAATATATTTACAACTATAGCGGTAGTTTGTGCTATATCTTGTTAGCCGACCACCCTTTCAATAGCCCTTGTTTAAGCAACGGGGTTTAATACTTGGCTAAGTTTTAATGGATACAACGCTTCGTTTACAGAAGATATTAGCCCTGCATCAACGAGTTGTCTAATAGTTGCGTTTTCAAAAATAGTACCCACTACCGAGCCACTTGATTGCAACGTAGATAACGTCATAGCGTCGTTTGCTACGTAAGAAGTAGGTCTGCCCGTAACGAGATTTACGTCTTGTGCAGTGTAACCAATAAGTAGCCAAATGCCCGCATCTTTAGAAAGATAATATTCGCCTGCATCGTTTTGGGTGTAGGTGTTACCACTCTTACTAAACCTTAAAGCACCTACCGGCATAGAGCCGTCCACTTGCTTGAACACGGTTGCACCGTATACTTCGTGGATTTTCAAATCGTCGATAGCCGTTGCTAAACCGTTAACCGATACGCCCTTAGTAATTAGTTGCTTTAAGATAGGACTATCAACGTCTTCTACACTTAAAAGTGCTGAAAGTTTAACGTTGTCCATTACGTTAACACCCTCTCTTGCATATAGGTCGGTAATGGCAAGGCTTTCGTACGCCGTTTTATACTCAGCGTCGGTAGTGCAACCCGTTTTTCCTGCAACTTGGCAAATAATTTTTATAAAGTTAATATCCATCTTGTCTACGGGAAGCACCTTGTTTAAGTGCAACATGCCCACGTTAAAGCTATTTAGGTCGGATAAAACAACTTCTTCAAACGGCTTGTTAAACTCGTCTTCTAAAATAGTTCTTAGCGGGTGGTCGTTAGCAAGCGGAAGAATAGTTTCAATATGCACGTTGTCAAAGTCAAGTTCGCTTAAATCCGCTATGGTTAAGTCTTCAAATTTCGTGCCACCTTCTTGGTCGGCGTGGTAAATATCGTCAAAGATTACTTTAAGGTCGCCGATGTTAGAAGAATCTAATACTGACTTTAAGTGCACGTTTTCAATGTGGAAGGTAGCGCCCGTCAAATCGCCAAAAGAGATTTCGCCAAAGGCAATGCCCGTAGCATCTTCTAAAATGTGCGCTATGTCGCTGTCGGCGTCTAAATAGTCGCTAATCTTAACGTCTTCAATAGTGAATTCGATTTCAGTTAAATCGCTAACCGTGATGCTATTATAACTCTTGCCAACTACTTCCGTTAACAAATCTTTGGTATTTTGTGTAACTTCTTCGCCAAGCACGTCTGACACGAGAACACTGCCGAAATCAAGCCCCTTAGAGAAGTCGCCAACCTTAATGCTATTATAACTCTTGCCTAAAACCTTTTCTAATAGGTTTTTAGTTTCAGCGTTCATATCATCGCCAACAACGTCGGATAAAAGAACGTCAGTAAAATCCAACTGAGTTGAAGTTAAATGACCAATGGTTATATCGTCAAATTCAACCCCGCCGAGTACGGTTGATAAAAGTTTTTTAGTGTCGGCGTTCATACTGTCACCAACTACGTCAACCAAAAGCATATCGCTAAATTCAAGGTCTATATTGGTTAAATCAGAAACGGTAATTTGCTCATACGACTTGTCGCCAGGGACTAACTTTTCAATCAAATCAATAGTGTCTTGCGACACGCCGTCGCCAAGAACGTCCTTTAAGATAACGTTGTCGAAACTAATGCTGGTTAAATCGCTAACCGTTACGTCGGCAAACGCCTTATCGCCCGGTATAATGGCTTCAATTAACTTTTTGGTATCAGCGTCAAGCGTTGCCCCCATAGTGGTTAATACTTCGTCTAATTTAAGTTGGTCTGCCTGAATTTCCAAATCTAATAACGTGCCGATAGTTATGTTTGCAAAATCTTCGCCCGTTACCATTTCTAAAATGTTTTTAGCGTCTTCGCCAATGTCTTCGCCCAACAATTTTGAAAGCGCAACGCCGTCAAAATTAATACCTTCTTCACCGGTAAAGTCGCCGATAGTAATATCTTCGTACGGGGTGTCGGGAACTAAACTTTCCAAAAGGTCGCCAAGCATACCTGCGTCTTCTTTCGCTATAAGGGTTGAGATGGCAATGTTTTCAAACACCAAGTCATCTTCGCCGGCTAGCGAGCCCAAAGAAATTTCTGCGTAGGGTGTATCCGTTATCGATACTAAAATTTTAGCAATTTCAGTGGTGTCGTCTTCGCCAAGAACGTCTTTAAGCAAAATATTATCTAAGGTAATATCGCCTATAGAACCGATAGTGCTGTCGCCCAAAACGTTGGAAACTAAACTATCTGCATCAAAGTCAGCACCGCCAAGTTTTTCTAAAAGTTCGGTAAGCCCTAACCTGCTTAAACTTTCATCAATAATATCCAAAGCGTCTAAAACGGGTACTTTTGCAAGCGCTGCATAGTAGAGCGTTGAGCCTGCGGGCGCTATCATAGTGCCGTCGTCGGCAAACGCACGAACGTATTCTTTTGTGTTTACCGCATACGGTGCGTTAGACGGTTTGTAATAATACAACTTGGGATTAAACGTTTCGGCACTGGTGTCAACCGTGCCTTCAACTTCTTCCCACTCACTAAACACGCTTAGCGTACCAACGTCGCCCAGCGTTTCAGTGCCAACCGTGCCTTCGATAGTTGCAACTATTTTGATACAGCCCTTTATTTCTTCGCCAATGTTAGACGACCCGAATCTAATTGATTCAAGTTTATCATAGTCGATTTCAACGTATTGGCTTGCTTCCCCTTCGGCTATGCCTTTAACGGCTTCAACCAAAATTGGCAAGTCGTCAAAACCGTATTTGTTTAGGTTAAGAACTATGTCGCCAATAGTTGAACTTGCAAGCTCTTCGCTTACGACACCTTCGTTTTTGCCACCCGTTATGGTGTTTACGGGTATGAACAATACGCCAAGTATTATGCTTGCAAAAAATAGTATTACGCCACTAAAACAGCCAAAAGCCCACCAACAGAAGTTTTTAAAAAAACGAAATCTGCTACGGCGCACCATTTTTCTATGTTTTTTTTCAGCACGCTTTTCAGCCCAAGTCTTTTTAGCCCTTCTTGACGGAGTTATGGGTGCTTGCACGGGCGCTACGGGCGCTACCGGCTCTTGCGGTTTAACGTTTTGTTGTTTGTTTTCAGTATTATCTGCCATTTAACTTTCTCCTTAAAAAAGCGATAATTATATTTATATCATAACCTATATACAATATATATGTCAACAATATTTACCTTATATTATATCATGCCCAAAAGCCTATCCCTACGGTTGTCGGCGGGATGCAACACGCAATAGTCGAAAAGTGCTTGCAATTTCTTACCGATTTGTGCGCCTTTATAGCCCGCCTTAATCAAATCGGAAGACGTAATTTTTAACTGCGATAAGTTAAAGGGCGTGCCGTCAGATAGCATAGTTTTATATAACGCTTGCCATTTTTTTACTGCTGGGCACTCGGACACGTCGTCTTTGCCTGCCGAATAGTCGGCTTGCTTTAATGCCAAAAGGTCGCTAAGCAAGTGGGCGTTGCTTACTATAAACCTACGCAATTTACTCTCTCGCATATTAAGTTCTAAGTCTAACATATGGTACTTGGTTAGGCTTACCACCTTATTACAGTCGGCTTCCGAAGCCTTTAACCTTTTAAGAATATTTTGGGCTAAACGCTCGCCTTCTTGGGCGTGTTTATTGAACGCCCCGTCACGCACCATACAAAAGGGTTTGCCCACGTCGTGCAAAAGTGCCGAAAGACGCACTTGCTTTGGCGAATAATAAACGCATTTTAGACTGTGTTCTAAAACGTCGTACTTATGATAGTCGGTGCGCTGAGCCATCCCCCTGCCCAAAGTTAGTTCGGGCAGTATCCTATCTAAAACACGGGTGTCGTCAAGCACTTTTAGTGCAGTGTAGTGCCCGTTTGGGTCTGAAAAAGGATATTTAAAATCACTGCAAAGCATTTTGTTTAGTTCGGCATATATGCGTTCTACCGAAATGTCTTTAATATTATCAGCATAAAGCATTGCACCTTCTAACACTTGTGGTGTGGGCTTAAAGTTTAGTTCGCCACAAAAACGTGCAAGGCGCATAAGCCTTAAACCGTCGTGACTAAAAACTTCTTTTGGATGGGTTACGGTGTCTAAAACTTTGTTTTTTATATCTTGCACACCACCCAAGGGGTCAACGATGCAGTCGTTTTTGATATCGTAATAAACGGCGTTGCACTTAAAATCTCTGCGAAGAGCGTCTTCGTAAACGCTATGCGTAGGCTCTACCACGCAAGGGGTATGCCCGCCACCTTGCAAGTATTCTTCTCTGCGAAGGGCGGTAAACTCATACCTGTTTTGATAATCGTCGCCAAAAACCAACGTGCCCGTTCGCTTGTATTCGGCAAGCACGTTAAACCCAACGGTTTTTACGGCGGGAATCAATTCTTCAAGCGTAATATCGCCCGCAAGGTCCACGTCGTCAGACGGACATCCGTCTATTAAAAAATTGCGCACGTATCCACCCACTGCGTATAGCGGGTTGGTTAAGATTTTTGATAATTTTTTTATTCGTGCGTCAAAAGAAATCTTCATATAAACATTTTAACATAATTGCTTGAATTTTGCATTAGTTTGTAGTAAAATAATTTTGATTTTACTTTGGTGGATACGTTATGATTGATTTTATAGTTAACCCCTCTGCCGGCGGAAAGGACGGTAAAAAGATTAAAAAGGCATTACCTAAACTTGAAAAACGCCTTGTAGAGCGTGGTCAAAAATACCTTATACATATGACCAAAAATCCACGCCAAGCAACTGAGCTTACCGATAATCTTATTAAAAACGGTGCAACTAATATTGTAGTTGTTGGTGGCGACGGCACTTTGCACGAAGTTATCAACGGATTCTCTAATTTTGACAAGGTTTCACTTGGCATTATACCTTGCGGAACGGGCAACGACTTTGCTTCGGCGCTAAACCTTCCGCTTGACCCAGTGCAAGCACTCGACATTATTTTAGACGGAGAGCCAAAATATACCGATTTTATGCAAATGCCAACGGTTAGGGGGCTTAACGTTATCGGTATGGGTATTGACGTAGACGTGCTTAAACGTTACAGCGCCCTAAGGCGCAAAACCAAGTTTCAATATACTATGTGCTTAATAAAAACACTATTTAATTTTGACTTCGTTGAATTTGACGCTGAAATTAACGGTCAAACGCAAAAATGCAGGTCGTTTATAGCGTGCATTGCCAACGGGCACAGATACGGTGGTGGCATACCCATTTGCCCGCCCGCAATCGCTTGCGACGGGCTTTTAGACTTCGTTACCGTTTCTGAAATTAGGGGCTTAAAAATAATAAGCGCTTTTCTAAAACTTAAAAAAGGCAAACTTTTAACCTTAAAACAAAGCGCCCACCAGAATATGACTAAGGTGAAAATAATTCCGCAGGGCGACTACGTTGTTAACGTCGACGGCGAACTTTACCCCAACATACCCTTTGAAGTGGAAATAGTTTCAAACACGCTTAGGGTTTATAGACCGTAAAATCCGTTCAATTTTTTAATTTAAAATAAAACCAAAAACACCGAAAATTTCGGTGTTTTTTTATGGCGAAAAATTTTCTTTCGCCGGTATATTCAATATCTTGCTTTTTTGGGTGTGTTTATACTAAATATTTTGCTTAATTATTATTTTTTATGTTGAAAAAAATCTTTTTGTGTGCTAAAATATAGGCAGTATAAAAAATGGGGTTGTGTAGCAAAATTTGCAACCCGAAAGAGGTTATTTTATGATTAAAGTTTTACAGTTTGGTGAAGGCAATTTTTTACGTACTTTCGTTGACATTTACTTCCAAACGCTAAACGAAGAAGGCGGTAACTATTCAGTTGATATCGTTAAGCCCATCACGTTTGGTAGTTTAGAAAACTTTGTTAAGCAAGACAACAAATATCACGTAGTGCTTCGTGGCGTTAAAGACGGCGCTCCTATTGAAAAGCCTTATAAAATAGACGTTTTAAATAGTGTTACCGGTCCTGAAGATTACGACAAGATTTGCAATCTTTTTGCCGATAAGGAACTTAAAATAATCGTTTCAAACACAACCGAAGCAGGTATCTGCTACAATGGTAACGACAAAATGGACGGCTTTATAGAAGTTACTTATCCTGCAAAGCTTACTAAACTTTTATACCATAGATTCTGCACCCTTGGTGGCACTAAAGAAACCGGCGTTTATTTAATGCCCGTTGAACTTATTGACAACAATGCAAACGAACTTAAAAAGTGCGTTGATAAATACATTGAACTTTGGAATCTTCCCGCTGAATTTAAGGCTTGGAACGACACTTATAACTTCTACTGCAACACGTTGGTAGACAGAATCGTTTCCGGTCACCCAAAAACTCCCGAACAAGCTAAGCACTTAGAAGAAGTTTTAGGCGAAAAGGACCTTTTGGTTTCAGTTGGCGAACCTTTTGGTCTTTGGGCTGTTGAAAAGAAGGGCGACATTGCCGATTATATTAAGGAAGGCGTACATAACATTGAAGTGGTTCTTACCACCAATATCGGCTATTACAAAAAACGTAAGGTAAGAGTTCTTAACGGAAGCCACACCAACCTTGTGCCCGCAGGCTTATGGCTCGGTATGGAAACAGTTTACGATTGTATGGAAAACCCAACCCTTTGCAAGTTCTTAAACGACACTTTGGCTGAAGAAATCGTTCCTTTCGTTTCTGACGACGTTAAGGCAACCACCGTATTTGCCGATAGCATTATTGAAAGATTCTCTAACCCATACCTTAACCACTTGTTAATAAGCATTTCACTTAACAGTATTTCTAAGTGGCGTGCAAGAAACCTTTGCAGTTTTACCGATTACTACAACAAGTATGGTAAAATCCCTGCAAACTTAACTATTGGTTTTAGTTATTTGATGGCAATTTACTCTTCAGTAGTTAAAGAAGACGAACAAACCTTTACTGCCGAGCTTCCTAACGGCAAGATTAGAGTGCTTGACGACATCCCCTACTTAGAATTCTTTGCTAACGGCGGTAAGATTGAAGACTTTATGAAAAACGAAGCCGTTTGGGGCGAAAATTTAGACAATTATAAAGATTTCGTTGCAACCGTAGTTGCTAACGTAGAACAAATTAAGGGCGGTAAAAACCTTTTATGAAAGACGTTGTAATCATTAACGAAAAAGATAACGTTGGCATTAACCTTATTGGTAACGACACAATACCCGCAGGGCATAAATTTGCCCTTAGGGATATTGCCCAAGGCGAAACCGTTATTAAATATGGTCAAATTATCGGCAGGGCTACTTGCGATATTAAAAAGGGCGATTGGGTGCACACCCACAACGTTAAATCTCACTTAGACGAAAACTTTGAATACGAATATGAGCCTGAGTTCCCCGAAATCGACGTTAAAGACGGCTACTTTATGGGCTTTAAGAGAGATTTTGGCAGAGCAGGTATTAGAAACGAAATTTACATTATACCAACCGTTGGTTGCGTAAACAACGTTTGTATGCGCATGGCTTCTTTGGCACAAAAATACGTTAAAGGTAGCATTGACGCTATATTTACCTTGCCACACCAATTCGGTTGTTCACAACTTGGCGACGATAATGAAAACATTAAAAAGTTGTTGTGTGCTATTGCACTTAATCCCAACGCTTCTTACGTTTTATTCGTTGGTCTTGGTTGTGAAAACAACGGTATGGACGGCATTAAGGAATATTTGAAGCCCTACGGCAGAACTAATATTGAATACTTTAACTGTCAAGACGTTGAAGACGAACTTGAATACGGCTTATCTATCATTGAAAAGTTTGCCGACAAAGCAAAAGACCTTAAGAGAGAAAAAGTTGCTATTAGCGAACTTTGTATCGGTCTTAAATGCGGTGGCAGTGACGGCTACTCAGGACTTACCGCTAACCCATTGGTTGGTAAGATTTCAGATAAAATCGTTTCTTTAGGCGGTAGCGCAATACTTACCGAAGTTCCCGAAATGTTCGGCGCTGAACAACTTTTAATGAACAAATGCGAAACTAAGGAAGTTTTTGAAGCTTACAAAAAGATGATTGTTGACTTCAAAAATTTCTACACTTCCCAAGGCTTCCCCGTGTACGAAAACCCCAGCCCCGGCAATAAAAAGGGTGGCATAACCACTTTGGAAGAAAAATCTTTGGGCTGTGTTGAAAAGGCGGGTACTACTAAAATTGTTGACGTTTTAGCGTACGGCGAACTTGTTAAAAAGGCGGGTGTTTCTGCACTCGACGCACCCGGCAACGACCTCATTGCTTCAACTGCTTTAGCGGCGTCCGGTTGCCAAGTAGTGCTATTTACCACCGGCCGTGGCACGCCGTTTAGCACGTTTGTTCCTACTATGAAAATTGGCACTAACGACCATATTTCTGCACATAAAAATAATTGGATTGACTTTAACGCCTTCTCTATGGACGAAGACGGCTTGTTTAATCTTTTAATGGACACCTGTAACGGTGATTATAAGGTTAAGAGCGAAGATATTAGAGAAATTGCCTTCTACAAGAAAGGCGTTACGTTATAAAAATCATTATAAGTTAACATAGGGAGTATTATGAGTTATATAAAGGATAATTTTTTATTGACCACTAAAACAGCGGAAAAACTTTATTTTGATTACGCTAAAAATATGCCGATTTTCGACTATCACTGCCATTTGCCCGAAGTTCAACTTTTAGAAAACGCTGAGTTTAACGACGTTTTTGAAATTTGGCTTAAGGGCGACCATTATAAGTGGCGTTTAATGCGTAATTACGGCGTTAACGAAGAGTTTATTACCGGAAGCAAGTCTAACAAAGAAAAGTTTATTGCTTACTGCGAAGCGCTAAGCACGGCTTTCGGCAATCCGCTATATCATTGGTCGCAAGTGGAACTTAAAGAGTTTTTTAACTGCGAACTTGAAATAAATAAGGAAAACGCTTTGCTTATTTGGGATTGGTGCAACGACTATATTGCACTTAACCACATTACCCCGCAAAGTCTAATCGAAAAGTCTAACGTGACCCATCTTTTTACCACTAACGAAATTTTCGACGACCTAACCACTTTTGAAAAGATTGCTAAAAAGGACTATAAGTTTAAGGTTATACCCGCTTTTAGGGCAGACAAGCTTATGAACGTTGAAGCAAAGGGTTATAAGGGCTTCGTTGAAAAGTTGGCGTCTATTACAGGCGACGTAAATAATATGGACGATTTGGAAAAGGCTGTTGAAAACAGGCTTCAAGCGTTCATTAAGGTAGGCACTACCGCAAGTGACATCGCTTTGGAAAGGGTTTGCCCTATTACCGATAAAGAAAGTGCAAACCAAGTTTTTGTTAAGGCGTTAAGCGGTGGCGAAATTTCAGTTGCCGAAAGCGAAGTGTTCAAAGGCTACTTTACTTACTTTTTAATGAAACTTTACGCTAAATACGGCATTGCAACCGAACTTCACCTTGGTGCAATGCGTAACAACAATAGCGTTATGCTTGAAAAGTTGGGTTTAGACACCGGTTACGATAGTATCTCGGACGACAACAGTATTAAAAATACTTCTCGCCTATTCGATAGACTCAACAGCGAAAACAGTTTGCCAAAGACCATACTATTTAACCTTAACCCCAAAATGAACTGCGAAATTATGACTTTGCTTGGTTGCTTCCAAAGTGACGAAGCAAGGGGCAAAATTCAATACGGTCCTGCTTGGTGGTTCTTGGATAATAAGGTGGGTATGGAACGCCATTTGGAAGACCTTACTGCAACCGGTCATATCGGTTCTTTCGTTGGTATGCTTACAGATAGCCGTTCGCTATTATCTTACCCACGCCACCATTATTTTAGAAGAATTTTATGTTCTTATTTTGGAGGTATGATTGAACGTGGCGAAATGACTTCAGACCTTAACTTAGTTGGCAAGGTTGTTAAAGATATTTGCTACAACAACAGTATTGAATATTTAGGTATGAACAAATAGCCTTACGGCAATAAATGTCAATATTTTGAAAACTTGGGCTTCGCCACACGGCGTAAAGCCAAATATATAATGGAGTGTTTATTATGGATAAAGTTATACCCGTAGTCGTTATCAAAGACGTAAACGACACAATACCCACCATGCAAGCGCTTATTGACGGCGGAATTAACTGTGCGGAAATTACCTTCCGTACCGCTTGTGCGGCTGAAGCTATTCAGCTTGCCACCAAAACCTTCCCCAATATGAACGTTGGCGCAGGCACGGTTATCAACGGCGCTCAATGCGAAAAGGCGTTAGAAGCCGGTGCTAAATTTATTGTTTCACCTGGGCTAAGCGTAGAAGTTGCCAATATTTGCTTGGCTAAGGGCGTTCCCTACTTCCCAGGCTGCGTTACCCCCACCGAAATTATGCAAGCAATTGCGCTCGGCATTGAAATTGTTAAGTTTTTCCCCGCAAACGTTTACGGCGGACTTAAAGCGCTTAAATCTCTTGCTGCACCCTTCCCACAAATAAAGTTTATTCCCACAGGTGGCGTTGATTTATCTAACCTAAGTGAATTTTTAGCCTTTGACAAGGTTTACGCCGTTGGCGGAAGCTTTATGATGAAGGGCGATATTACACAAAATTGTAAGGAGATTAATAAGTTATTATGAAAAAAGTTGTAACATTTGGCGAATTGATGTTAAGACTTGCACCCGAAAACTATCTTCGCTTCGTTCAAAGCGACAAGCTTGAAGCTACCTTTGGCGGTGCAGAAGCAAACGTTGCAGTTTCACTTGCAAACTACGGCTTGCACGCTGCGTTCGTTTCTAAACTTCCCACTCACGAAATAGGTCAATCAGCAGTTAACAGTTTGCGTAAGTTTGGCGTTGATACTTCTTTAATTACCCGTGGTGGTGACAGAGTTGGTATTTATTACTGTGAAAAGGGCGCAAGCCAAAGACCAAGTAAGGTTATTTACGACAGGGCGTATTCGGCTATCGCTATGGCTTCCGAAGAAGATTTTGATTGGAACGCTATTTTTGAAGGCGCTGATTGGTTCCACTTTACCGGCATTACCCCCGCTCTTTCAGACAATATGGCTAAAATTTGCTTAACGGCTTGTAAGGAAGCTAAAAAGCGAAACGTTACCATCTCTTGCGACCTTAACTTCCGTAAAAAATTATGGTCAAAAGAAAAAGCAGGTCAGGTAATGGGTGAACTTTGCAATTATATCGACTACTGCATCGCTAACGAAGAAGACGCTAAAGACGTTTTCGGTATCGAAGCGGACAACACCGATATTTACAGTGGCAAAATCGACCGTGAAGGCTATATCTCGGTTGCTAAAAAACTTACCGAAAGATTTAACTTTAAGGGCGTTGCAATCACCTTGCGTGAAAGCCTTTCTGCTAACGACAACAACTGGTCGGCAATGCTTTATACGGACGGCAAAGCAAACTTTAGTAAAAAGTACGCTATGCACATCGTTGACAGAGTTGGCGGTGGCGACAGTTTTGGTGGCGGTTTAATCTATTCGTTGGTTAACGGCTACGACGCTCAAAGCGCTATTGAATTTGCAGTTGCGGCTTCTTGCCTTAAACACTCTATTGAAGGCGACTACAATATGGTTTCCGTTGCTGAAGTTAAAACTTTGGCAGGTGGCGACGCTTCTGGCAGAGTTCAAAGATAATCTAACCTATATTAAAGGCAGTTTGAAAAATCAAACTGCCTTTTTTTATCCGTATAATTCGTTTATACTACAGCCCATTGTTGTCGCTATCTTAAAAACCACCGTAAGCGAATAATTTGTGCCACCTTTTAATAGTTTATTTAACGTAGTTCTGGAAAGTTCACAATCTTCGCAAAATTTCGTTTTGCTAATATTCTTACTGCCTATATATTCTAAAACCTTTTTGGAATTAATTGCTTTTTTCATTTGCTCTCCTTTTGTGGTATAAAAAATCTTATTTTTATAATAATTCAGTTCAACTGAATTGTCAACTCTTATATGACAAATTTTGTTAAACTGAATTATATGAAAAACTTAAAATTCGCCCAAAGGCTTAATTTGGTCTTAAAATCGGCTAAAATTTCTCAAAAAGAACTTGCAAAACAACTTAATATTTCAGAAGGAAATATTTCTAATTGGAAAAAGGGGCTAAATTTACCCAGCGTAGAAATATTATTTAATCTTTGCACTCTTTTAGACGAGAGTGCAGACTATCTTTTGGGCTTAGAAGATTAGTTGATTCGCTTAAAATACAAAAACCTAACCACACGGTTGGGTTTTTTGTTTTGATTTTTATTTTTTGGTAATAATTAAATAGCAATCAAGCGTTTTGCTTGAAATTCCTTTTTGGTTGGTCTATAATTATAACTATGAACCCTATTTATATTTGCCTAATAGTTTTGGGCGGTTTGATTTTAATATTTTTCTTAACCTGCTTTATTTGTTTTAGAATAACCTTTTACGTCCCTAACAAAAAGAAGGTGCATACCGGCTACGATTTGCCACCGGGTGAAGAATACAAACCTTATTACCCCAATATGATAAAGTGGATTGACCAAACACGCACGTTTAAATATGAAACGCTTACCGTTAAATCTTTTGACGGCTTAAAATTAGTCGGCAAATATTACCACTTTTTTGACGGTGCACCTATTGAAATTATGTTCCACGGCTATCGTGGTAGTGCCGAGCGTGACCTGAGCGGGGGCGTTCTTCGTTGCATAGAGTTAAAACGCAACGTTATAACGGTTGATATGCGTGGACACGGCGAAAGCGATGGCAACGTTATTACCTTTGGCATAAAAGAACGTTACGACGTGCAGGCGTGGGCAAACTTCGCCTATCAAAAGTTTGGCAAAGACGTTAAACTTCTTATTACTGGCATAAGTATGGGTGCTTCTACCGTAGTTATGGCAAGCAGTCTGCCATTGCCACCCTCCGTTGTGGGCGTAATTGCCGATTGTGGTTACAGCGATGCAAGCCAAATTATAAAGCACGTTATTAAGCAAATAGGATTACCTGTTTGGCTTTTCTATCCCTTTGTTAAGTGGGGTGCGCAAATTTTCGGTGGGTTTAACCCCGAAGCCACTTCCCCTGAAAAAGAAGCAAGTAAAAGCAAACTGCCTATTTTCTTCGTTCACGGCGACGCCGATAACTTCGTGCCATACCAGATGAGCGAGCAAAACTATAACAGTTGCACTTCTAATAAACGCTTGGAAATTTTTGCAGGCGCTGGGCACGGTCTTTGCTATCCGCTTAACCCACAAAAATATCTTGCCTATTTGAAAGAGTTTGAAGAACAATATTGCAACTAAACTAAAAATAGAAAGCACACTTTTAGATAAAAGTGTGCTTTCTTGACTGATTAATGAACTGATAAGTGGTTTTTTAACTAAATAATAAATAAGAATCTGCAAATTTTATGGCTAAATATCATGCTTAGAAGGTCTAATACCCAAACCACGGTAAAACCGCCGATAAGCCTTACGATAAACGCAATAATTGCACCTTCTTTAAGTCTAGTTAGCGCACCGCAAATCCAAGCGGTAACGGGTATAATTGCTAAGATTACACTAACTATCCAATCTAAACCAAAATAATCTTTGTTGCTTGACATTTCTATCCGCTCCCTTTTTTATTTATTTTATCATACTTTGAATCATTTTTCAATAGGTTTTTACTAATTTTTTTAATTTTTTTATTTTGCAAGTCTTTACTAACTTTTTGCCGTTTTTTAGGGTTTTTGTTGGCTAAAACGCTTTTTTGTGTTATAATTTAAATATGAAGCTTTTATCCCCTGCCGGTAACTTTGATAGCCTGCGCATAGCAGTTTTTAACGGTGCTGACGAAGTTTACCTTGGCGTAAACGATTTTAATGCAAGAAATAATATTGACGGCTTTACTTTAGACAACTTGGAATCTGCCGTTGACTTTTGCCATACGTACGGCGTTAAAGTTAGCCTTGCCGTTAATATTTTATTTTCAG
Organism: Christensenellaceae bacterium; assembly: GCA_045542055.1. Lineage (GTDB taxonomy): Bacteria > Bacillota > Clostridia > Christensenellales > Borkfalkiaceae > UBA1259. Next base: position 41,238 of record JAZQKH010000024.1, read on the forward strand.
ATAGCGAACTTTTTTCAGCGTTTAAGCTTGTAGAGATAGCCTATAATTTGGGCGTTGACTTTTTTATTGTTCAAGACTTAGGTTTGGCTACCCTTATAAAACGCTTTTTACCAAAGGCAGTACTACACGCAAGCACTCAAATGGGCTTGCATAACTTAGAAGGGGTTTTGGCTATTTTGCCATACGGCTTTAAGCGTGTGGTTTTAGCAAGGGAAACCCCGCTTTCTGAAATTAAACGCATTAAAGAAAATACCGACGTTGAGATTGAATATTTCGTACACGGTGCTCTTTGCGTAAGTTTTTCAGGTAACTGCTATTTAAGTTCATACGTAAGCGGGGCAAGTGGCAACCGTGGTAAATGCAAACAACTTTGCAGACTGCCCTATACCCTTTGCCGTAACGGAAAAGAAGTTAAAACGGGCTATTTGCTTAGTGCCAAAGACTTTGATTTAAGCAGGCGCTTAGCCGACCTTAAACAAGCGGGTGTTGACGTGCTTAAAATTGAAGGCAGGGCAAGGCGTGCTTACTACGTTGCGACGGCTACCAAACAGTATCGAAACCTTTTGGACGGCAAAACGGCAGATTACGACGCACTTTCACTTGCCTTTAACCGTGGGTTTACGCAAGGCTATTTTAACGGTAACAGCAAAGTTATTTCTAAAACGCAAAATCACGTTGGCGTGCCCGTAGGCAAGGTCTTAAAGGTAGAAAAACGCAAAACTTATACGGAAGTTTATATTTCGTCTTGTCGCAAACTTACGCCTAAATCAACTTTTAAGTTTTTTAACGGTGAAGTTGAAAGCGCCGTGCTTACCGCCTACGATATTAAACCCTATCAAAAGGGATATATGCTAACCACTACGCAAAACGTGCAAGTGGGTGACCAAGTTCGACTAATAACCGACCACGACTTAGAGTTAACGGCATTAAACTGCTCTAAAAAAGCCAATATTCCTATAAAAATCACTTTAGAAGAAAACAAGCCCGCCCAAGCAGAATTTACTTTATACGGCGAGCCGTTTAAAATTGTTGGCGACGTGTGTCAAACGGCACAAAACCGACCCATAGACAAAAATGAAGTGGTAACATGCTTTAAAAAGAGCGAATATTTTGACTGTGAGTTGCAAATAGAGATTATTGGCAACGTGTTTATAGTTAAGCAACAACTTAACGAACTTAGAAGACGTACCTTCTTAAAACTTAAAATGGCACTTACTCTTCCATATAAACACGATTGTGAAACAACCGAGTTGCAGTTTAACGATTATCTATCGAGTTTTGCATCTGCAACGCCACTTAAAGATTTTGAATTTGCCTATAATACTTCTGAAATTGAAAATTGCCAAAGCAGTAACGTAATTTTCTGCCCTGAAAGTTATGAGAAACAAATTATATTTTCGGCAAAAGAAAAGTGCCAAGCGGAAGGCAAAAATTTTATATTAAACCTACCGCCCTTTGCATTAAAAGATGACGTTCAATATTTATATAGCCTTTGCAAAGAATTAGATTTAACTGTAAACGCAAATAACTATTACGCACTAAACTTTGATTGCCCAATCGTTATAGGTGGCGGACTAAACGTTTACAATAACGTTACGGCAAGCGTACACGGCAAACCTTTTATCACTGCTGAAATGCCCTGCGAAAGCAAAGTCAACTTCCCATATATGACTTTAAGGCACTGTCCATATAAAAATCTTGGTGCAAATTGTGATAATTGCCCGCACACTGACGGCTACGCCTTAAAAATGCAAAGTGGCAAACTGCTTAAAATTAGGCGCATTAAACTTTCCGACTGCACTTTTTATTTGACCGACTAATAAGCCAAACTTATTACGAGCGTTCCTTGTAGTTTATATTTAAAAGGATAGCGACAAATTCGCTTTCCTTTTTATTTTTAAAGTACAATTTATCTATACAAATTTATAACCTTTTTCTTTTTTCTTAAGGCATATTTATATGCAAGTTTTGTTCCACTATTGGTTTTTGTTGGCGGAGTATAATCTATATTGTAGTAAAACACACAAAAATCACTATCATCTATCATCGCTTGATTTCGTTCCACGTAGCTTGCTTTACCTGCCGTATACTTTGTCTTATGCTCAATTTCTTCTTTAACACCGAGCAAAGCAACGGGGTGCTTAAAAACGTGTGAATAAATTTTTTCCCAATAGGCTCGTTCTTTTTCTAAAGTGCACGTTTCACTTTGGCACGTGTATGTTCGCCTTTGTATCTGTGGATAACTTTCTTTTAGTTTTGTTACAGTAGCTTGACAAAGATAATCAAAATCGCTTCTGCTTCCAAATAAAAAAGTTTGAACGTTCTCGTTCTCAATAAGATTAATAATAACCTTTTCTAAGCGATTTTTAAGGTCTTCCGATTTTTCAATTTCCCTATGCCCAAAAAAAGAACAACTTTTATGTTTTTCCACAATAAAAACCCCCTAAAATGTTTATTTTGAATACTCTCGCTAACCATTATAACATATATTTATGTTTATGTGTATTCAAAATAAATATTTTGAGAATATTTTATGTGTGTGGCTTTCTTATGCGTAACAAAGTCTAATCTATAATTATTATATTAGGACTATTCGGGGGTATTTATGGAAATAAAGGAAGTTTTATCAAGAATAGGTTACGTAAGAAATAAGGCTAACTTGTCTGCAAGGGAAGTTAGTTTAAGAATGGGTATGAGCCCACAATACGTTGCTCAGTTGGAAAGTGGAAGAATCGTTTTGACCGTTGAAAAATTGTTACAAATTTTAGAAATTTGCGAGTTCCCTATTGAAAGATTTTTTAGTTCTAATATAGATAATTACAACGTTGACAATGAATTAAAAACGTTAATTGAGTCTTTGCCACTATCCAAAAAGAACAACATTATTGAATTTATAAAAAAATAATCTTTTTACCTTAAATAAACTTAAGTTTGAAAAAATATAAACAAAAACCACGGCGTGCCGTGGTTTTTTAGTTTTGTTGACTTTTTTCATTTTATTGACTTTTTGTCAAAATATTGACCTTTTATTTGGTGGGTTCAAAATCTGATGCTGGGTGCTTGCAAATAGGACAAATAAAGTCTTCGGGCAAGGTGTCGCCTGCGTGGAAATATCCACAAATTTTGCAAACGTAACCTTTTAAATTACTCTTTTTGGGCTTGGGTTTTACGAAAGCGTGATAATATTCGTACGTCATAGACTTTTCGTTAGAGATAACTTTACTTTCTTCCACCGAGCAAACGAACATCCCGTGAGAGCCAAGGTCTAAATAATCTTCAACGTTTAAGCTCATAACGGCGTTAACGTTTTTATCTAAAACAACCAGTCCGTTTTTAGTGCGCTCGTAATTGCCGATAAGTTTATCGGTATTTCTGCCTGACTTAAAGCCAAACTTTTCAAACACGCTAAAAGGAGCGCTTTCGGTAAGGAAGTTTACGTTTAACTTGCCCGTCTTTTTTATTACGTTATAAGTATAGTTTTGTTTGCTTATGGTTACGGCAATTTTGGGGTTATCGGCAACTTGGGTTACCGTGTTGCATATCATAGCGTTGTCCTTTTTGCCGTCGAAAGTCGTTACTACGTACAAGCCGTACCCTATCTTAAAAAGTGCTTTGCTATCGGTTTTTGGGGTGCTGGCAATATTTTCTTTATAGTCGGCACATAAAACTTGGGCAACGGCATCTATCTGCGATTTTGCATTTTCGTCCATAGCCGAACGGATTGTTACTACGGGGTCTACAAAGTCAATATTTTTACATTTTTCAAGCATACCCTTAATAACTTTGCCGGCAACAGGTGCCCAACTGCCGTTTTCTATAATGGCAATTTGACGGTTTTGATAGTTGCGTTCAGTTAAATGATTTATAAACACACGCATAAACGGGAAAACGTCGCCGTTATACGTGGTGGTTGCAAGAACGAGTTTGCCGTATCTGAAAGCGTCTTCAACGGCTTCAGCCATATCGTCACGAGCAAGGTCGGTAACGGTTACTTTGGGGCAACCTTTTGCAAGCAGTTTTTCTTTGAGAAGCATAACCGCCTTTTTGGTGTTGCCGTAAACTGACGTATAGGCAATAACCACACCTTCGCTTTCAACTTTGTAACTTGACCAAATATCGTAAAGGTTGATATAGTAGCCTAAATTTTCAGTTAAAATAGGTCCGTGTAAGGGGCAAATGATTTTAATATCAAGTGCGGAAGCCTTTTTGAGTAAGGCTTGAACTTGTGCACCGTATTTACCAACGATGCCTATATAGTATCTTCTTGCTTCGCAAGCCCAGTCTTCATCAGCGTCTAACGCACCAAATTTGCCAAACCCGTCGGCAGAGAATAAAATCTTATCCGTACTGTCGTAAGTAACCATAACTTCCGGCCAGTGTACCATGGGCGCAAAAACGAAGGTTAAATTGTGCTTGCCTAAACTTAAACTTTCGCCGTCTTTAACTATTAGGGTTTTATCGGTAAAATCTTTGCCGAAAAAGGCGTTCATCATAACGAGCGTTTTTGCATTGCACACGATTTTAGCGTCGGGATAAACTTTGGTAAAGTTATCTATATTAGCAGAGTGGTCGGGCTCCATATGTTGCACAATCAAATAATCGGGCTTTTTGCCGTTTAATACGTTTGCTAAATTATCAAGCCACTCGTGTGTAAAGTTACCGTCAACAGTATCCATTACGGCAATTTTTTCGTCTAAAATAACGTAAGAGTTATACGCCATACCGTTTGGAACGACGTATTGACCTTCAAAAAGGTCCACTTCCCTGTCGTTTACGCCTATATATTTAACGTCGTTAGTAATCATTTTTTCGTTCTCCTTACCCTAATATGCTTTTTTACGGCTATATTTTACCACAACAAAATCGTTTTGTCTTTGTTTTTATAAAAATTTTTTCTTTATATAATATATAATGTTTACGCTTTTACCTATTTTTTAATCAAAATAAAAAAATTTTAAAAAATCCAAAAAATTTTTAAAAAAGTAGCGAAAAACGCTTTACAACTTTAGTGTGATGAAGTATAATACAATTACAAACTTTACCACAGTAAAGTGCTAAAGTAAAAACAAGTAAATTTTTTTAGGAGATTTATATTATGAAAAAACTTCTCACACTATTTTTAACACTTATTTTAGGCTTAACCGCTTGCCTTGGCTTAGTTGGTTGTGGCAAAAAAACCGTTACCATTGGTTATACTGAAGTTCCCGGTCTTAACTACGTAGACGAAAACGGCAAATTAGTTGGTTTTGACACCGAACTTGCTGAAAAAATTTTTGGCGACCTTGGTTATGAAATTAGATTTAAACTTATTGAGTGGAACAACAAATATACTGAATTAAACAGTGGCACTATTGACGTTATTTGGAACGGCTTTACTGCAAACTGTGCTGATAACGACGGTATTCAAAGAAAAGATAAGGTAGATTTTTCTTACAACTACATGATGAATGCACAAGCTATCGTTAAGAAGTCTGCTTCTGATATTACAGACCTTAGCCAGCTTAACGGTACGAGCGTTGCTTTTGAAGCAGGCTCTGCTGCAGAAACCCTTTTAGCCGGTATTTCTGGTGCAACCATTAACAACAAACCTTGTGCTTCACAACTTGCCGCTATTTTAGAAGTTAACGCAGGCACTGCACAATACGCTATCGTAGACTATTTACTTGCTAAATCTGTAGCAGGCATAGGCGATTATGCGGACATTGCTATAAACAATGGTCTTGAACTTCCCGTTGAATATTATGCAATCGGCTTTAAAAAGGGTAGTGATTTAACTGCTAAGGTTAACCAAAAATTAGTTGAACTTGCAGGTACTGGCTTCTTAGCACAACTTGCTGAAAGATACGGCTTTACCAACCAAGTTATTACCGATTACAGCGACCAAGTTAACGCTTAATCAAAGGAAAAATTATGAGTTTTATAACAGTTACGCAAAGCCTTTTAGAAGGCTTTGCCGTAACCTGTTTATTGTTTACCTTAACGTTAGTCCTTGCAATTCCGCTTGGACTTTTAATTGCGTTTGGGACAATGAGCAAGGTTAAAATTATTAAAAGTGTTTTTAAGGTTTTTGTTTGGGTTGTTAGGGGCATACCACTTATGCTTCAACTTTTTATAGTTTACTATCTTCCCGGTATGCTTTCTAAATCGGGCATAAACCTTTTTGGCACGATTGACAACTTTTTGTACTTTCAGTTAGGCATTGACAATGGTGGCTCGTTTATAGCGACGCTTATAGCTTTCGTTATAAATTATGCTTGCTATTTCTCTGAAATATATCGTGGTGGTATTGAAGGTATACCCGTTGGTCAATACGAAGCAGGCAAGGTTTTAGGTATGACTAAAAATCAAATCTTTACAAAGGTCGTTTTAATGCAAGTTATCAAACGCATCGTTCCGCCAATGAGTAACGAAATTATTACCTTGGTTAAAGATACTGCCCTTGCACGTGTTATAGGCGTTATTGAAATTATAAAGGTTGCAGACCTTTTTGCTAGTAAAGCAATTATTTGGCCACTTTTTTATGCGGGTGCGTTTTACCTTATTTTCGTTGGTATACTTACCGTGCTTCTTGGCAAACTTGAAAAGAAACTCTCTTACTATAAGGTGTGATTATGGCGTATTTAGAGATTAAAAACTTTGAAAAGTCTTTTGACGGCTTGCAAGTTCTAAAAGGTATTGATTTAAGCGTAGAAAAGGGCGAAGTCGTTACTATAATCGGCTCGTCTGGTAGTGGTAAAACCACCTTCTTGCGTTGTGTTAACTTTTTAGAAACCCCCGATAAAGGCGATATGTTTTTGCAAGATGAAAACCTGTTTAACGCACAGCAAGCCGATAATTATAGCGAATTAGAACTTAGAAATAAACGTCTTAACTTCGGTTTAGTTTTCCAATCTTTTAATCTTTTTCCGCAATACAACGTTTTGCAAAATATTACCCTTGCCCCAACCCTTCTTTTAGAAGACCAACTTAAAAACCAAAAGTTAAAAAGAAAAGAAATCAAAACGATTTTAGCACAAAAAAAGGTTGATATTGAAGCCGACGGGGAGCAACTTTTAAAAAGTATTGACCTTTTAGACAAAAAAGACGCTTATCCTTGCGAACTTTCCGGCGGTCAATGTCAACGTGTAGCCATCGCACGTGCGCTTGCTTTAAAACCTAAAATTTTGTGTTTTGACGAGCCCACTTCTGCGCTCGACCCCGAACTTACCGGTGAAGTTTTGAAAGTTATTCGTGCACTTAAAGAAGAAGGTAGAACGATGATTATAGTAACCCACGAAATGGGTTTTGCTAAAAACGTTTCTGACAAAGTGGTATTTATGGCTGACGGAGTTGTGGAAGAAATCGGAAGCCCAAAACAAATTTTTGAAGCACCAAAAAGCGAAAAACTTAAAGCCTTCTTATCAAATTTAGACCAAAAGGAGAATATTTAATGAGCGATAATATGCAAGAAGACATTGAATTTCTTTTTGAAACCATAGCAAAAATTCAAAATGCCAAAGATTGCAGGGCGCTTTTTAACGACCTTTGCACTTATAAAGAAATTGACGCTATGGCACAGCGCTTACGCTCTGCACAGCTTCTTAGTAGCGGGGCTACTTACGAACAAGTTATTAAACAAACGGACATTTCTTCCGCAACCTTATCCCGTGTAAGTAAAAGCCTTAAATTCGGCAACGGATATAAAAACGTATTAAAGTAAATAATACCTATAAAATAAAAAACAGGCGACTGCCTGTTTTTTTACTTTTAATTTTTTTACACGTAATACACTTTTACGCCCTGTTTTTCAGCGTAACGTATGGTGTTTGCCGTTCCGCTTTTATCTCTTATAATATGTGCAACCAAACACGAAGCGTTGTCCACCATAAACCTGTTACGCTTTTGCATACAAGTATTAGAATATTCTTGACTGACAAAAACAGTCATATCGGCAACTGATAGCATTCTTTCGTATTCGGCTTTTTGTTTTAAACTAAACATTTGTGCTTGGCTTTTACAAGGAATACACGCTATAATTTTTATATCTTGACTGGTTTTTATTTTTTCTAAATAGTGAAAACAAATGGTGTCAAAACCAAGTGCCATACCGACTAAAAATTGATTATAACCATTATTAAGTAAATAATTTATAGTGAACTCTAATTGTTTAGTACTAAAGCCATTTTCTAAAATTCTATGACCACTAAACGCACAAGCTTTGGCTTTTTCTATTACGAAATCTCTCATAACGGATTTTTTCTTTCCTTTCCCCTACCACGTGGATATTTTTTATCTGTTTTGGCAACCTTTTCTATATAACAAAGTGCACGGTTTTCGCCGTTTAATAGATAGGTTTTTACTTCACCCAATTTTCCGCCTAAAATATTTATAGCGTTAGTTGCTTCTTTAACTTCTTCTTGTGCGTTACCTTTATATGCTAAAAAAATTCCGCCTTCTTTTACGAACGGCATACAATATTCGCATAAAACGTTTAATCTTGCAACCGCACGTGCAGTACAAATATCAAATTGCTCTCTAAACTTTTCCGTTTTAGAAATTTCTTCCGCCCTACCGTTAAAAACCCTAACGTTCTGCAAGCCTAATTCGGTTATTACAGAATTTAAAAAATTACATTTTTTACCCGTTGCTTCCACCATAGTTACGTCAATATCCGGTCGCATTATTTTTATTGGAAGAGCTGGAAACCCACCGCCAGAACCTACGTCTAAAAGTTTTCCACTTTTCAACTTATCAACATTTATAACGCTGTCAACAAAGTGTTTTATATAAACTTCATCTCTTTCCGTTATAGTCGTTATATTAAAACTTTGATTATACTGAATTAAAAGTGTGTAGTATTTTTCAAACAAATTTAATTGAGCGTCAGTTACGTT
>JAZQKH010000025.1:0-3074 GCA_045542055.1 Christensenellaceae bacterium
AAGGAGTTGATTTATGACATTGTCTTCCTAAGACCGCTTGGCCTCCGACTTCCTCTTGCCCCCCAGACAAGCGCGCTACCAACTGCGCCATACCCCGATTGCGAAAATTATTCTATCACATCTAAAAGGATTTTGCAACTAAATTTAAGGTATTTATTGGACTCTTTTTCAAATTTATGATAAAATATTTTTGTAAATTAGTTAAGTAAATGGTGCAATATGAGAATTAGAAGAAAAAAACACCTTGCCGAGCGATTGGAAGCCGTTTCAAGCTACCTTTTTGTAGCCGATTATAGCGTGCCGGACTCTCGTGAAGCAATTAAAATTAAAGATTATTTTGACTTTAACGCTATTTATGGTAATTCAAACCCCGTTGAACTTGAAATAGGCTGTGGAAAGGGTGGTTTTATTTGCAAGAAAGCGCAGCTGAGTCCAAACATAAATTTTTTAGCCGTTGAACTTTTGGATAATATTATAGTTATGGCGGTTGAAAATTCGGTTAAAAACGGTGTTGAAAACGTTAGATTTTTTAACTGTGGGGCGGAATATTTGCCAAGATATATAGCGGATGGTAGCATAAGTAATATATATCTTAATTTTTCTCCGCCATACCCTGGCGATAGATATGAGAATAGACGTCTAACCAACTCAAGGTTAATTGAGTTTTATAAAAACTTCTTAGTAAGTGGCGGTGCTATTAACCTTAAAACTGACAATAAAGATTTTTACGAGTATTCTTTTAACCAATTTGTTAAACACGGCTTTGAAGTTACCGATACTACCGAAGATGTGTTGAGTGGTAAGATAGAAAACGTTCAAACGGAATACGAAACAAAATTTATCGCTTGCGGTATGCCTATATATTATTTAAGGGCAGTTAAAGATTAATTTCAAAAGACCTATTTTTTAGGTCCTTTTTTTATTAATAATTTACTTAAATTATGTTTAATTATTTTTTCTTTTTACTTTATTTATTGCAAAAATAGGTGTATAATGTAATTAACTAAAAAAATGGAGAAAAAAATGAAATTTATTCATTGTTCCGACCTTCATTTAGGTGCTCCACATACAAGCCTTCCTTCCGAAAAGGCAAGCGTGCGTGGGCAAGAAATTCTTTATACTTTTGATAGGCTTTGTGAATACGCCACACAACACGAAGTCACTGCAATTATTCTTGCCGGTGACGTTTTTGACGTTCGTAAAATCACCAAAAAAATTAAAGAAAGATTTCTTAATGCTATCAAAAAGTGTCCTAATATAGACTTTTTGTATTTGTCTGGCAATCATGACGACGCTATTGTTTTTGCCGACCAAACCCAAGTTCCTTCAAACCTAAAATTATTTGGCAATGATTGGACGAGTTTTAGGTACGGCAACGTAAACGTCCAAGGCGTTATTTTAGACAAACTAAATTCTAAAGGCGTTTTTAGTAGTTTTATTGCTCAAAAGGAAGACGTTAATGTAGTCGTTATGCACGGTCAAATAGCCGGCTATAAAACTGACGGCGAAGGCGAAACGATTAGTTTGCCAGCAATAAAAAATAAGTGCGTTGATTATCTTGCTTTAGGACATTACCACTCTTATTCAGTTGGTAATATTGACGATAGGGGAATTTACGCTTATAGCGGATGTTTAGAAGGCCGTGGATTTGACGAAACGGGCGACAAAGGTTTTATTTTGCTAGATATAGACGGCAATAAAATCAATCACACCTTTATTAAATTTGCAAGTAGGGATTTGTTTGAAATAGAGTTTGCTATCGACAGCAGTGCCGACTGGTTTACTAATCGTGAAAATTTAATAAGCAGGTTAAATAATCTTAGTGAAAAATCGCTTGTAAAAGTCGTGCTAATTGGTTCGCACCCAATTGATTATACCATAGATAAAGACGAGATTTCACATAAACTAAATCAAAAGTTCTTTTTTGCAAAAGTATACGATAAAACTTCTATTTTAGTTGATGAAAATTCGTATCTAAACGACCCTTCGATTAAGGGTGAGTTTATACGTTTAGTAGCATCGTCAGATTTAGACGAGCAGTTGAAAAGCAAGGTAATACTTTGTGGATTAAACGCACTTAGTGGGGAGGAACTATTATGAAACTTATAAAATGCTACGTTTATTCCTTTGGCAATTTGAAAAATTTTTCATATGAATTTTCAGAAGGCTTAAACGTTATTTTTAAAGAAAACGGCTTTGGCAAAAGCACGTTTGCAAATTTTATTAAAAGTATGTTCTACGGGCTTTCCGACGGGAAACGAACAGTTGCGAATAACGAGAGATTAAAGTTTAAGCCGTGGGGCTTAAATGAAAAGTTCGGTGGCTACGTCGTTTTTGAAACGCCTAAAGGGCAATTTAGATTGGAAAGGTTTTTCGGCACAAAAGCATCTGATGATGAAATGCGATTATTTGATAACAAAACGGGTAAAGAACTCGTTAGCGTTCCACTTGTTGGGCAAAAACTTTTCGGTATCGATGAAGAAGGATTTTTGTCTACACTTTATTTTTCCGAAAAAGACATTGTTGTAAAGGGGAACTCATCTTTAACGGCAAAGTATAATTCTACGATTGACCTTTCTAACGATGAGGATACCGACCTTGCAATTGAGCGTGTTAAAAACTGTGCTAAAGAGTACAAGTATTCAGGTGAACGTGGTTTAATTTGGGATAGCCACCGTAAAATTAACGCTTTAGAGTTTAAAATAAGTGAATGTGAAAAATCCGAACAAACTGCTGTTGAATGCAGGGGGCGTATCAATGCTTTGCAATCGGAACTTGATAGACTTAATAAGGATATTCAGCAAATAAGCGATAAAATTGCCCTTGCAGGCAAACAAGAAGCCGTTAAAGTTAAAAGAGAGCGAATAGCGTATATTCAACAGCAACTTGCAAAAGCAAAAGCAAACTACGAGACTGCAAGTAAAATATTAAACGGCAAAAACGTCACTAACGAGCAAATTGAAATTTGTAACAAGACCATTGATGATTTAAAACTATTAAGCTCTCAGGCAATCAATTTAAAAGTCGACGTTGACGCTTTAGAAAAAAAGAGACTTGAAAGTACGCCTACAACA
>JAZQKH010000026.1:0-14951 GCA_045542055.1 Christensenellaceae bacterium
GGTGTTTAGAAATGGAAGAAAATAGAATTATTTGTCCTTTAATTGATAACAAGGAAATATCAGATTACGATTGCTATGATGTTTGTCTTGTTGCGTGTAAAATGTTAAAGGCTTCTGCAATACCGAATATGTTTACCCAAAAAGAAAATTTTAGAGAGATTTGTTTGAACTGTCCACACCATAATGAACAGATGGGGTAAGCAAATTAAAAGGTTGAATATTATGTATGCGTTAGAGTTAGATTTAAGCGGGTTAAAATTTTATTTTAGTTTATCAGGATATGTTAAGAACGGTAGGGAACTAGATGAGTGGTGTAATGTTACTATTACTCTATCTGGTAGAATGCTTAATTATCAACGTATAAGAGATAACATTTTAGAATCTTCCGAAGTGGAAAATTTAATTGAATGGCTTGAAGATAAAGATACAGAGCATCTTCCGTTCTATGAACCATATATAGAATTTTGTTATAAAATCGGACCTAATTCAATAGAACCATCTGTCTATTTAAGAGTTAATTTATATGATGGGGGTGCTATAACTGATAATTGGGTCGAAGTTTCTTTGGGTGAAGAAGAAGTTCAATATTTGATTACATATCTTAAATTAGCAACAAGGCAAATTAAAGAAGATAATGAACAAATTCAAAAAATGCTAGCCGATAAAATATTGGTGGATGATTATAAAAAGTATTATGAAAAAGATTGGTGGTAAATCGAAAGTGGTTTGTTAAACATTTTTTAACAAACCACTTTTTATTTTATTCGGTATCTATAATCTCGTCGTCTGGAACGTATTCTTCCGTTTGGTTATAGTCAAAATCTTCTTTTTCATAAAGGCGTTGAATAGATAATCTATATTGTGAGATTTTCTTTTTGCCGTTATATTCAATAACCATTGCTTCAGCAACGCCCATAGTGCCGGGCCGACGTTCTTTTGCAGTTCTTATAAGTTGTTTTATTGAAATGTCGCCCAGCCTTTCCTTGAACACGTCGTCATTGAGTTCGTTTTTATATACTGCAATTAGTTTAGCAACGGCTCGCATTATATTAGCTGAAAAAGAATTGCAGTCACCTTCCCAAGTTCCTGCGATAAGTTTTATTGTTCTATCTAAAACGTGGTAATTATAGGATGTGAATATCTTTTCAAGAGTAGATACGGCGCAGATGTTTCCGGGGGCTTTAGTCCCTGAAATATTAAGTCCATATGATTCTACAAGAGCCTTAATGGTTAGTTGTTTTTCGTTGTTTGCTTCAAGATTTGCTTGAAAGATTTCTATTGCTTGTAAAGGTTTAACAAATTTACCTTGATTTGCAAATATGTCTGCTTCGTGTTCATAAATTAAATCTTCATAAACCATACACCAAACAGGCGTTTCTCTAGAACCCGATACAAGTGCAACTATTTCTATTGTGTGTTGACCGTTAAAAACATAGTTTATTCCATTACGACGACTTACTTTAACGGGGTTTATTTGATAAAGGTCAAAGTTTTCAGCAGCCTTTTGAACGTGAGCATTTGAAATTTCTCTTTGATATTCTTGGCTTGATACAAGGTCTTTTATAGGTATTGCTTCAAACGTCACTTTTGGTAAATAAATATCGTAATTATCCATTTGAACTCTCCTTGATTAAGTTTAGAAGGTCGGTAGATATAGATTGCAATTCAGTAAGAACGTTGGTTAATTTTTGTTTTGCCCGATCTGAAACAATACTTATGTCGGTAGTATCTTTTGTTTTTATAATGATATTTACCCAAGATGGAATTGTTAAAGCAAGTTTTATATAGTTAGCGTCTGGGTCAAATTCGGGCATATCTTTAACAGAGGGTTTATGTATTTGTTCAGGCGTATAACTAGGGTTTGCTATTATGCTACGTGATTGGGAATAGGGTAGGAAAATAGAACCTATATTATCCATTTTTTCATTTACGGCTTTTAATTCGGTTGTTGTCATATCAGCCATTTCCATTAAAGCGTTATGAGATATTTTATATTTACCAGATAATATTTTAGGAACTAAATCAGGTGCTTTTTCGCTGATACGGTCCAAAGCACTTGTAAAGTTTGCGTATTTACAAACAGTAACGTGTGTAACGTGGTTTTCGTCAGCGATTTTTTCAGCAGTTCTGTGACGTGACATTTCCTTAAATTGTCCGTTTTTATTCCTATTGTATTGATTAAAACCAAAAGGGTTTCTACTAGCGTTTTTTTCTGCGTGATATTGTTTGCCTATTAAATATTTTCGTGTTTCTTCAGATATATTTCTACGACCTAATTGGTTTTTACATATCCAAGCTATTACCGAATCTCTACAGTCAAAGTCTTTTTCAATAGTATTAAAGGGAATATTGTGTTTTGTGCATATATTATAGCGGTTATGACCGTCTATTATATAACCCTTCCACGTAATGATAGGGTTTAAGCAACCATCTTCAAGGATATTTTCTTCTAGTTGTAAATATTCTTTTCTTTGTAAGGGTGCTATAAGGTTCTTAAATTCTTCGTCAATTTGTAATTCTTTTATATTCATATATTTATTTCCTAGTTTTCTATACGTGTAATTGCGTCAAACGAAAAAGCAAGAATATTTTCGTTTGGTAAATGTTCTCCTGTAAGCCTATAAGAGTAATTTGCGTCTTTTAAGCCTATTGCTTTCATAAGTGATTCACAAAAACAACCACTATGAATATCAATACTATTATCGGGGTGAACACGTTTATTTTCTATTTTAATAGTCTGCATTTGAGGGGTGTCTTTTGTTGCGGGTTTTATTGCAAGTTTTCTTTTTGATGGGTTAACTAGTATTTGAATATGTTTTGGGTCTTGCAATAGATGTATTCCGAATTTGTGGATACGTATGCGCTTATTTTTCATATCTAATGTTATAGAAATACTTGGTTTATTATTCATTATTATTCTCCATAGGTAAAGATAATTGTTCGCCTACGCTGTCTTTTTTAGGTAGTGGGTCTTTTATGGTGTAAACTGCATATCCGTCAAAGATATTGATTTGCATAGACTGTTGGTGTTCGGTATAAGGTAAACCAAATTGGTTTTGCCATTCAGCAGGGAAAATAGGCGTTCTTGATTTTTTAGGTTTTTGTCCTTCAACGTAAATTTTTCTATATGTTTCAGCAGCTGTTAAGTCAAAAGCAATAAGGTATTTGCCGTTAGCGTGAACAAGTTTGCCAAGCATTTTATAACGGTATTCGGGATTCCACCCCATAATGTTGACAATTTTAGCGAAAAAGATTTTACAACTCGTGGTTTTTGGTTTTCTAATGCCATTTTTATAAGTGCACCACAAAAAACCGTCCTTCTCAAATTCGTCGCACGGTTCTAATGCAAATGTTTTCTTTTCGCTATTTACTAATATTTTTATATAATCTGCTTTTGGAAATTTATTTAAGCAAGCAGTATTTACATAAACTTTACAATCGTTAAAAGTGATAGATGGTTCTTTGATATGAGCGAAAAATTCACGTCTAACGACTTGATAATCGTCAAAGTTAAAATCACCACTCATATCAATTAGTTCGTCGTTAGCATCTAAAACAGGGGCATAAGGGCTTTTATTTATTTCATTTTTTACTTCGTCCATAATTAAAATTCAACTCCGTTTAATTGTTCGTCAATATATGCTTTAAGTTCTTCAAAGGGGGTAATATTCATTTTTTTGCCCGTATCATAAAGCTTCCCTTCAAGTCTTAATTTCCATTCTTTTTCTTTTTGGTTTTTTAATTCGGCAATAGTTTGCTCGTGAATATAATATTGGTCGCCAAAGTTTTTAGCCCATTCTTGAGGTATTGCTCTAATGCGTGTTCCAGAAGATGTTAAAGGTTGAATTGTTACGTTTTCGTCATTTGCATATTCTTGAGTTGGTAGCATATATGACTTAAAGAATATTTCAGCATTGTCAGTATCAAAAATATAAACAATTTCCTTACCGTCTTGGTAAATGTCGCCTTTGATTTTGTATTTATAGTCTAAATTCCACCCAAATATTTGATAAAGGGTGTTGAAAAAAGCAGCAGCAGGGATATCTCTTGGTTGATAAACTCCGGCTTTTGGCTTTGAGCAACAAACACTTTGACGGTTATTTGTTGTTGTCGTTCTTAAAGCAAATTTTCTTTCTACGGGGTTTATTAACAATTCTATATTGTTTTTAGGACCTAAACGTTTAACTATTTCTCGGTTGAATTTTATTTTTTTATTTTCAAACGAAACGGAAGGGTAATTGAAATTGTTGAAAAACTCTGAACGTGCTATTTCAAAACCCCTTAAATCAAAGTCGCCTTTATTAACTTCAATTTCAAACCCGTCTGGTTTATTTTTCTTTTTAGGGTGTTCTTTTTCGTCAAAGTTATAGGCACTCTTGGCTGCTTGGAAATAGTCAAATTCCTTAAATGCAGCCCACCTAGGATTTATAGTTACAAAACCTTTAAGTATTCCATCTTCTATAACACGTAGTTCGGGTAAATATGTTTTGTTTTTGTATTTTGCATTATCAAGCATATGCTGAACAGCAATAAAGTCATCACGTCGAACTATTGCTTCGTGATGTTTATGGTAGGTGGTATGTGGTCTTTGATGATAGTTTTTTACTGACTTATGGTCACGGAAATCAGGCGTATATGTTTTTCTTGTATAAACGTCGCCACAATGTCTTTCATTGCGTAATACTTGAACGATAGAACCAGCAGTCCATTTAACATTGCCTAAATATGTTTTTCTTCCTAATGCAGTTAAAGCGTCTGCAATTTGTTGTGAAGAATATCCGTATAAATACATAAAGAAAGCTAGTTTAACGGTTGGAGCTTCTTCGTGGTTGATTATAAGGTTACCTTTTGAGTCGTGAGTATATCCCAAAAGTTTGGGTGTAAGGGGAATACCGTTATCAAGACGCATGCGCAGAGAAGATTCCATACTACGACTTCTAACGTGCGATTCTTCTTCTGCCATAGTTGCTTGAAAGGATAGAGCCATTTGAGATTCGTCTTTTAAGGAAAAGAAATATTCAGACTCGAAGAAAACCCCAACTTTTGGTTTTAGTTTTGCAAGCATACGAACATTTACAAGAAAATCAACAACGTTTCTTGCAAAACGGGAAACGCTTTTAGTAATAATTAAGTCAAATTTGTGTTCTTTAGCATCATCAATCATACGCACAAAATTATCACGGTGGCGTAATTGTGTTCCACTTTTACCTTCGTCGGCATAAATTTGAATTAAGTTCCAATTTTCGTGCTTTGCGACTAAATCATCATAGTATTTTTTCTGCAATTCAAAAGAAGTAGTTTGTCGTGGGTCGTCGGTTGATACACGAACATAAATTGCAACGTCGTGACAAACATTTAGGTCGTTATAATTTATTTCTTCTTCGGCAGGTTCATATTCGTAATTTTCGGGGTCGATATTAACGTGCATTCGTCGTCTAGCGTATTCACGTTGTTCGGCTCTTTGTCGTTTTTTTTCGTAATCAATCATTATCTAAATTATCCGGTGGTAATTGTTTCCAATCTGGCGTTGGGAAAAACCGTTCTTCCTTTAAGTCGTTTCTATAGTAAGTTGCTAAAGTAAATATATCTTCCGATATAAAATATATACCTATGTTTTTAAGTGCAAAGTATGATGCTAAAATTGTTATTTCTTCTCTATCGCTAGTGACGTTAGAGAGTTTTTGCGTGATTATAAGGTCAACTTTTCCGTCCATACAGTCTTGTAAAAGCCTACACCATTCGGGAGCACTTTCCATATTCGGCGCAGTTGCCCCATAATCAATATAAAAATCTACTAAAGTCCAATTAGGGCAAAGACCTATGGTTTTTATAAAGTCGTCTTTATGTCTATCTAAATAGTCTTCATATTTGGTTTGGTTGAAAAATCTGATATATACACCTATTTTGAATCTCTTATTCGGGCTAGGATATTCCTTTCTAATAGTTCTTAACCACATTTTATGTTCGGCAAGTTGTATTTCTTTTGGTGTGGTGGGTTTAGGGTTGAAAACTGAAACGTAACTTATATCGTCTTTTTCAATTAGTTGTTTATCTTTTTCCATAAATGCTCCTACAAGCTCCAAGATTTAGTTAATTTTAAGTATTGTAGTAGTTTGTTCTTTTGCCTTTTTCTATGGGCTACAGCATCATTTATAATACTGTTTACACATAGAACATAGTTAAAGTCTTCTACAGTTGAAGCAATTTCTTCTAGGGCAAAATATACTTTTGGTGGGTTAGGATGTTTTATTAATTCTTTTGCCAAGTTCATACTTTGTATTCCGTCTTTCGATAAGGTTTGTAATGATGGGATTAAAACCAAGTCAAATTCGTTGTGTTGACATTTATGTAAAAGCCTATACCATTCATAACGAAAGTTGTTTTGGTTAAAAGACGGACCATCTAAAAACAGTTCAGTTATCTGAATTTTAGGAAAAATCATATCAAATAGTTTTCTATAAGTTTTTTCACAATATTCAATACCTTTGGGAAGAAGTCCATCTTCTTCATAAGCATAAACTGCTATTTTTTTGAAATTGTTAATATCAAAATTATCCATAAAGTTATTATATAGGCAAAATTAAAATAATAAAAAAACCAGCGGTTAATAATTTAACCACTGGTTGTGTTTTTGCAAAATATTTTTAATTTTTAATAATTTTCTTTGCTTTTATGGAGCGTTTCTTTCACGTCTTTAACTAATTTTGTTAGAGTTTCTATTTCAGATGGGGAGCAGTCTTTAAGTAGTTCTGCGAATTCGTTTTGATATATCTTATTTACCGTTGAAACGTCAGGGCGTAAAATAACGTCAGCAGAAACATTTAACGCTTCTATGATTTTAATAAGCGTTAAAACACCAAGATTTGTTTTGCCAAGTTCTATATCGCTTATAGAACAAGTGCTTAAACCTGCTTTGAAAGCTAAATCTTCTTGACTTAATTTTTTTTCGTTTCTTGCTTTACGTATTCTTTGACCTATTTCACAAAGTAAATTCTTATCGTCCATTGCCTATAATACCTATTACTGACTAAAATTTAACTATATTTTATAGACAACTCTCGATATTAACAATAAACTACTCTCTATAACTTCTACTACTCTTTATATTATTGATAAAATAAATATAAGGAGGTGGCTAAAAATGTATAGTTTTTTAACCATAGGAAAAAAAGTAAGAAAGTTAAGGGCAAAGAAAAATATGTCACAGGTTGAGTTGGCTGATTTAATAGACGTTTCTCCGTCTTACATAGGCTATTTAGAGAAGGGCTTAAAAAGTATGAGTTTAGAAACTCTTATAAAAGTAGCAAATGTGTTTCAGGTTACTACGGATATGCTTTTATCTGATTGTTTAGTCGGTAATCAATCTATAATTGTTAAAGAGATGGCAGAACTTTTAGAAGGCTGTTCGGTGTATGAATGTAGAATTATTGTGGAGAACGCCAGAAACCTAAAAGAAGTTCTTATAGAAAATCGTGTAATTAAATAGTCGTCTTTTTTATTTTATACGAAAAATTGTTTTTAATACAAAAACCGATAGTCAATATTTTAACCGTCGGTTGTTTTGTGCTGCAAATTTTTGGTTGCGTATATATTTTTGCAAAAAACGTATATGTTTTCATACCTGTCGGTTTTTGTCACTTAAACTATGCTATAATCGTGACAAAATAATAATGGGGTCATAGCAGTTGTGAAAGAGAAAATTTTAATAAATAAAATACGGTGTAAAAATTGTGGGGATATTATTGAATCTAAATATACCCATGATTTTAAGGAATGTAGTTGTAAGAGCTGTTTTGTTGATGGCGGGCACGAATATTTACGACGGGGTTTTAGTGAACAAGGGTGCTTTGAAGAATTATCTATAGTAATAAGTGAAGAAGAAAAAATAAAGTGTCCGCAGTGTAAAAGAGAATTAAAAATAGAGTGCACGTCAACTTTGAAAGTTGATTTACACGGAAATAAGAAAAAAGAAATCATTGGTTCTTGTGAGCATTGTTTGGCAGATTATTTTTGGATAGAAATTATAGACAAGTCGGGTAATAAAAAGATAGAAGAATTTAGACGTCATTTTTGTGGCTAATAGGTGATTGAAATGAGTTGTTATATAACGATTAAGAAAAAGGGCGTTACGCTTTGCTGCTATAATAGGAATACAGAATTTTATAAAGCATTGTCAGGTCGCCCAGAAGAAAGATGGACTGAAATAAGAATTGAAGATTTAGATACTGCTTTGAGCAATCTTAAAGATGATATGAAAGGTTATGAAAAGGCAATTAGTCGTTATGAGAAATCTTTGGAGTTTTTGAGAGATGCAGAAGCTGTTCACGAAACGTTGAGTTCAATAGAAAGTTTAGAAGAAACGCTTGAAGAAAAAAAGGAAGCCTTTTATTACATTAAATTTTTGATTGATATTTGGTATCAAGATGAAGGACAAATGGAATGGCAAATAGGATAAAAGGGAAATAGATTTATGGCACAGATTATTGAAGAATTGTATGGCGAAATTATATCCATTGAAAGCACAGGAAGAAAAAGCAATGCTGAATGGGAATGGCGAAAATCTTATATTGGGTTTCGTGGTCGCATTATTATTTGTATGGATGAAATAAAACCAGATAAGCGTTTTTTGTATGTAGAAGATAAAGATAAATATTTAATCACAAGTTTGGGTGTTATAAAAGAAGAAGATGGAATCATTACGTTGGCAACGAAAAATTCAATCTATAAAATATGCGTAAACAAAAAGAAAAGAGAGATGATGAACTAAACCGTTTTTACGGTAAAAAATTAAAAAAATAAAGGGTGGCAAACTAACCTTTTTGATTGCCAAAAACATTAGATAATATCTAACGAAAATGGCAATGCGGTTCGGCTGGTTCACCACCCTTGCAACCACTAGATACTCGTTTGAACATATCTTGTTCAAACGAGTTTTCTTTTATTTCTTCTAGGTTTTTGCCGTTTATTATTTCTAAACACTCTTTTTTGTTAAGTTTTTTAGTTTCTCGCTTGTTGGTGTTGTAGAGAATAATAACCTTATCGTCAAATAAAAACACACGGTTTATAAACGAGTTAAAGAACTCGTTTTTTTCTTGCCCATTTTCATACTGCTTTCTAGCGTAGTAGTTAAGAAACGTCCTAACGTCAACAAGTTCTAACGGCTTAATTTGTTTAGCCTTTTCAACGGCAATTTTTGCTTCTAAATCTTCTTGGGTGGCTTCAAGTGATAGTAGTTTTTCTTTTGTGGACTTAGTGTAAATTCCTTCTTCTATCGCAGTTAAAATTTTATCGATAGATTTTTTAACTGCCTTTAAGTCTTTTTCAAAAGCAAGTAGTGCCGTTGGCTTTTCAATTTCGGCGTTAAAGTTATCAACTACCGTTTTAGCAATTTTATCAATGACTTTTGGTGTTAAAACGTATTCAACGGTTGCGCCGAAAACTACGCTTTCAATATAGTCTTGCTTTACGTTTTTCTTACTGCAACTGTTTTTATCGGACTTTCTACCAAAACATTTATAGTAGTGGTAAACTCTTCCGTTATGGCTCGTTCCCGTTTCGGCAGTAATAGTGTTGCCACAATACCCACAGTACATTTTGCCACTTAATATGTATGGGTTTTCGTGGTAAACTTCGCGCTGACGATGTTTGTGCCCATCCATAATCAAATTGCACTCCTTAAATAGTCTTTTATCAACGATAGGTGGAACAACGTCGGGGTAAGTTGTTCCGTCAACCGTCACAATTCCTATATACTTTTCGTTACGAATCATACGGCAAATCCCCGTCATTGTAAATGCTTTTCCGTTTTTAGGCTTAATGCCTTGGCTGTTTAATCTATCGACTATTGATTTTCCTTTTTCGCCGTTACGATAGCGATTGAAAACGTCTCTAACGATTTCCGCTTCTTCGGGGTTAATAACCCACTTTTTGTTTACGATATTATAACCGAGTAGGGTATAGCCACCAATAAAATGACCTTTAAGTAAACTTTCCTTAACGCCACGCTTTGTTTTTTGTGAAAGTTCGGCGGAGTAGTACTCCGCCATACTCTCTAAAACGCCTTCGATTAAAATTCCGCTTGCGTCGTCCGAAATGTTTTCCTTTGCCGATAGCACTCTTACGCCGTTTTTCTTTAACTTTGCTTTATAGTTTGCGCTGTCGTACCTATTACGAGCAAACCGGTCTAATTGATACACTAACACGTATTCAAAATGTTTCTTTTTGCTATCGTCAATCATTTTAAGAAACTGTGGTCGTTTATCCGACGTTCCCGTAAGCGCACGGTCTATGTATTCGGCGATAATGGTAATATCGTTTCTCTTTGCAAAATCATAGCACTCACGTAGTTGACCTTCAATAGATTGTTCGGTTTGTGCGTGTGAACTAAATCTTGCGTAAATTACTGCTTTCTTTTTCATAATTCCTCCTTGTTGCCGAAAAGTGCTTTCGGCGTTATATTTTTAATGTCCCCGCCTTGATTAGCGAAGTCTAAAATTTTGTTTGCAAGTATACTTGCGGCTCTTAAAATAGTGCTTTGGTCTGCTTCAAACGGATAGTTTTCCGTTTCGTTTGTGGAAAGGTTTATTTCCACCTTGTTAATTTCGTCTAAATAATGTCTTTTCAAATCTCCTTAATTTTTTATTTGTGCGGATACAATGTTCTCTTTCCTGATGGTAGAGCACCAATAAACTACACCTATATAGATGCGTTGTGTTTGTTAGTAAATCTTTAACCATAAACCACAATTTTCCTCCTTAATTTTTTTGATTGTTTTTTGGCTTGCTTTACTCTTAAATTAAGGTTTTATCCTGTTCATTAGGAATTTTGGTTTTGTATCCTACCCTAAATTTTGGAATAAAGCAAGCGTTTTGATTAATATTTTATAAAATTATTAAATTTTTTCTTCGTGGGTTTTCTTGAAAGATTTTCACGTTGTTTAGCAACCAATTTTACTTCTTCAAGTTCGTTTGGTGCGTATTTAGATAAGAACTTCAAAAACTCCTTATGCTGTTGTAGTTCGGGAAGTTGTTTTTCGTATTTTCTTAGTTCATTAAAGAGATACTCTTTGTCCTTATCAGTCGTTTTCTTCTCTTCTTCAAGCAGTTTGTATTTAGCAATTAAGCCGACCACTTGTTTTTCAAGTCCACTTTTAAAGAAAGGCTTTTTGCCGTTAATAGCATCTTCAAACGCCTTTAAATACTCTTCCAAAGGTTTTAATTCTTTTGAAAGGGTATTTTTCTTTTCTTCAAGTTTTTTCATTTCCCACTCGTATTTAGTTGTGTGTTTTTTGTTGCTTCCAATCTCGCCACGCTCTAGTCCATAGCGATAAGCAACTTGCTCGTAAAAATCGTCTTGTAAATTTCCAAACGAAACTTGTGCGCCTCGCTGTTCCCAAAAGTCAGAAGAACATATTTTGGGGGAAGGGAGAGCGTTGTACTCGTATATTCCTTTTCCGTTTACGTCCTTTGCTTGTATGGGAGAGCCTTTTTCATTTCGCAACACTTTACCGTCACTACCTTTTGCGTAAACTTTCTTTTTGCCTTGGTCTACTATCGGCACGTAATAAAGTTGCAAGTGTGGTGTAGTTTCGTCAAAATGAATAACGGCAGACAAAATATTTTCGTCCGTTCCGTGGTAGCCGACTTCTCGAAGAACGAATTTATAACAGTCGTTAAAAAACTCTAAAACTTTTGGTGGTGGCTGTTCGCCTTGCTCGTATCCAAGATTTTCAAAGAACGCTTTATCCGACGTTACGATTATCCCTTCAAAAGCAACCGACTTTTTCGTGTCCTTAAAAGTAGCGTTTGTTTTTTCTACGATACTTTTCCATTCAGCGTTCATACCGTTTGCGGACTTTTTGAAATATAAATTTAACGAAGTTCGTTCCGTGTCAATATCTGCATTTCGGTTGCTCCTTGATGTTCTTTCTGTTTCAGCACCGATTTTCCCGAGCGAATTTTTTGTAAACTTTTGAACTCTTATAACCTGATAACTTATAATTTTCACCTCCTCTGACCGTTGTCAGTTATTTGTTGAGCGTTTAGTTTTTTTGACACGGCTATTACATAGCCATATCTCACTAAGATACAAACTTCGTTTTTGTATCCCGTTCGCTCTGCCGAGGGCTGATTTCCAACTTAAAATCCCGTTCATTAGGAAATAAAAAAGCGCAAGTGTTCATTACCTGCGCAAAATAAAAAGGAGCACCTAAATTGATGCTCCAAGGTTGGCAAATTTCACCCTCTACTTATCAAGCGGTTAAAACGCCGAAATTATTCCGTAATTTTTAATTTTTTTGTAACAACTTTATTTTTATACTTTTTATCGAGTTTTTTGCAATGCTCCAAAAACGCTGTAAGTTGCTCTTTTATAGGGCATGTATCGTTCTCATCAACAACTAAAACGTAATTCTCGTCAAGATATTTTTGATAACGTTTATTACGTTTTTCAACGTAAGGCTTTGCAATACGTTCTTTGTAAAACTCTTCAGCCGTGCACTCAAGTCGCTTTACAATCTCGTCATACTTATCCAAAAGTTTTTGAAAGTTTATGTCAGTAGGGCGTGGTTGGTTTTGTTTTTTCATCTCTTCAATACGTTCAAAGAAAGCAATAAACAACCATTGAAAACACGGTGGCTCGTATTCGTAATATTCGTAAAACCACTCTCTTACTTGTCGTGGAAGTTCGTTTAATCGGTTGCCGAGTTCTAACTCGTCATACTTTTCCCAAACTCTCATCACAAGATATTTAATGGCAAAGTAGCAGTATTCTTTATAACTGTAAAACCAAGAACAAATATACTCTTGCAATGCTAACGGCATTTCTATACGGAAAACGTCCCACAAAATATCTTCGTCACCATCGGTAACGCCTTTATTTTTGAATTTACGCCATTGCTTTATAGCGTAAATTTCATCGTCGTCTTGGGTTTGACCTTTTAAGTCATCCGTTTCTATGGCAGAGAATATTTCAGTTAGACGTCTAGAAACTTCGCCTTGCGATAAGCCTACTTGTTTAGCAATCTCTTTTTGTGTAAATTTATCTTCGTAAAGGGCATAAATGTCACGGTCAAGTTCGCTAAATTCTCTGTGTAGAAGATTTTCAATATCTTTCTTTCGCAAGAAATCATCTTCTGAGTCAAACTTTTTGCTATGTAAAAACCCTTTTTCAGCATCAACGGCAGGTTTAACGTTATCGGTAAGTTTAACCGAGTGGTCTTTATGCCTACGATTGCCGTTATACATTTCGGTATCTAACTCAACTAACTTTTCCCATTGTTCTTCATCAACTGCAATAGAATCCAACTTGTGGTTATTATAAAAGTAGTAAAGAAACTTGCCTTTTTCTTCGGCAGGTTGCTTTTCTTTATTTAACTTATACGCACGATTAACTTTCATATTTTTCCCCTTTTTCTTTGAGTATAACATAGTAAATATGACAGTTTGTGTCATATATTGTATGATATTATGTAAAAAACAAGAAAATTGTCTTTATTGCGTCTCAAAATTAATTTAGAACCCTATTGAGACGAGCGTGTAAGAAATCGTGTAAGATTTCGTGCAAGATATTGACATCTCGTTCTAAAATATGATAAAATAAGGTTAATTATTGGAGGTAAATATGGATAAATATATTCCACCTTATGAAATCACAGAAGAAATGTTAGAATTAACGTCTGAAATAATGGAATTATTAGGCGAATTAAAAAACGTTAACGACCTTGAAAAACTTCCAAGACTTCGTCGTGTTAGTAGAATTAAGTCAATTCACTCTTCGCTAGCTATTGAGAATAATACTCTCACGCTAAAACAAGTTACTGACGTTATTGAAGGCAAACGAGTTTTAGGTCCTGAGGATGATATTATTGCAGTTAAAAATGCATTTGAAGTATATAAAACTTTAGAAGAAATTAATCCGTTTTCTATTACTGATTTAACAAACGCTCACGGCGTAATGATGAAAGGGCTTGTAGAAGAACCAGGGCAAATTAGAACTTCACCTGTTGGAGTTATTAACCAAAATGGCGAAGTAATACACGTTGCTCCACCTTCAAGTATGGTGAACAGCTTAATGAACCAACTTTTTGATTGGGTAAATACCAGTAAAACTCAAATGCTTATAAAGTCAAGTGTGTTTCATTATGAGTTTGAATTTATTCACCCTTTTAGAGATGGAAACGGAAGAATGGGAAGATTATGGCAAACGGCATTACTTTCAAGTTGGAAGCCTATATTTAGATGGATACCGATTGAGAGCATAATTAAAGATAATCAAGAAGATTATTATAAAGCGATAACTCTTTCAACGTCTGAAGGAAAGTCAAATAGATTTATTGTGTTTATGCTTGGCGTTATCAAGTCTGCGCTAAACGATATTATTAAAGATACGCGAAACCATTATAATCACATCAATAATCAAATAACAGCGCTTATGGCAATTATAGAAAGTTATCCAATGTCGCTTACCGAACTCATGGAAAAGGTTGGATTAAAGTCTAGAGATACCTTCCGTAAAAACTATATAAACCCTGCACTAGAAGCAGGACTAATCGGTATGACCGAACCAGACAAACCAAACAGCAGAAATCAAAGATACTTTAAGATATAAACAAATTACTATCAAAAGAGGAAGAAATGGAAGAAAAATATTATTATTGCTCTAAATATATAAGATTCCCTATTAAGAACGTTGTTCAAAAAATTTATGATTTGTATAATACGACGAACAAATCATTTATTAACATAGCGGATATTTATGAATATTTAAGAGAACAATTTAATGCTAAATCATTTAATCGTGCAAATCTAATAGAACTATTGGGGTCATCTGGAGACGTTAGTTTTAATGCCGTTAAGGATTTGTATGTAAAATATGTAGTTGAAACAAATAAAGAAGAAAGTAAGTCGGAGGCCAAGCGGTCTTAGGAAGACAATGTCATAAATCAACTCCTT
>JAZQKH010000027.1:0-2503 GCA_045542055.1 Christensenellaceae bacterium
TAAACGGTGGTCATCCACCGTTTATCGGGGCGCTGTGCAAAACTGCGAGTCTCCGTGGGGCTACCAAACAAAATGGATAGGTTTCTTGCCTATCCTTTTTGTTTGCATATAAACTCTTCACGGAGACGAGACTGGGGGAGAAATTTTGCACTTGCAAAATTGTGCTAGTATCGTTGACAAGATTTTTGTATTATGATAAAATTTTTATCAAATTACCAAAGGTACTGTTTTTTTGATGAATTATATAATACAAAATTTAGCCCAAACACTTGGTTACTTGTATTACATTTTGGTTTACGGGGTAGGAATTATTGCAATGGTTTTTTCAGTTATTGCAGTGCAATTCAAACGCCGAATTACCATAATATTTTGCAACTTTATTGGGCAATTTTCTTGGGTTGTTTATTTTATATTACAAGCCGATTTGGCAAGTGCTATTTCTTGCGCACTTTGCGCAATTATGCTTGGTATCTTTGCAAAAAAAGATAGGTGGCCTTGGGCGACTAAGCCGTTAACAATTTGTATATTTATACTAATAATTGCAGGGTTTTCTGCCGCTACATTCACAATTTGGAAAGATATATTCCCATTACTTGCCGGCATTTTTGCCGTTATTGCAAACAGCCAAAATAACGAAAGAAGTTTGCGTAAATTTTCGCTTTTATGGTTTGGTTTTTGGCTCTTAAACAGCACTCTTAGACTTTATCCAGTTGCCTTTGCAAACGACCTATTGTGCACCGTTTCTGCTATAATTGCATTGTTTAGATTTAGAAAAAAATAGAAGATAAATTAGTTTAAAAAATTAAGGCCCTTTGCTAAACGCAAAGGGCTTTTTTCTAGTTGTTATGCCGATTGACTATCGACGTTTTGCTCGGCATCAAGTTCTTGGTCTTGCTTAAGTTGTTTAACCTGTTTTTTATAAATGCCAATTAATATAAACACAGAAACTATACTTGCTATAGTCCAACTCATTGGGAAGGTAAAACTTACTAATGCAAAATTTTGCTTTAACGTTACCCCTTCAGAAAGCCAAGGATAAAAGCCAATAAGATATATTAGCCTTAAAATTATATTTGCAAAAATACTTATCATAGTTGCTATAAACGACTTACCTAAGCCCCTAATGCTTTCTTGCAACACGTTCAATATACCAAGCACGGTGTAGAATATGCTTACAGTAGTTATTCTTACCATACATAGGTCCAAAACTTCCGGAGTGTCGGAAATTATACTACAAAGCGTTCTACCAAATATAATTAGTATCGTACCCAAAATTAGCGATACGGTTAGATTTATACCTATGGATACGAAAATCGCCTTTTTGATTCTACCGTACTTTTTAGCGCCATAGTTTTGGCTTATTATACTAAGCGAAGCAATACCTACTCCGTGCACCACTTCTAAAATAAAACCGTCAAACTCTTTGGTTACGGATTGTGCCGTCATAGCAACGTCGCCCAATGCGTTTAGGGTTGTTTGAAATATTATGTTTGCCACGGAAAACATACATTTAGAAATACCTATAGGTAAGCCGATGATAAATATTTCTTTAAGTTCATCTATATTAAATCTAAAATATTTTCTTTCTAACTTTGCGTAGCCGTCGTTTTTAATAATTAAGATTAACGAAGACACGGCACTAATACAATTTGAAACAACCGTTGCAATTGCAACGCCTTCGATGTCCCAACCGACTACGAGCACGAAAAACATATTTAAACCAACGTTCACAACTCCTGCAATAATCAAAAAGATAAATGGTCTAAACGTATCGCCAACCGAACGTAAAATAGCCGCCGAAAAGTTATATAACATTATAATTGGCATACCCAAAAAATATATTCGCAAATACTTGGTTGCGTAAGGCAAAACGGTAGGTGCACATTTGGTCATAATAAGCAAATCTTCTGCCAAAATTAAACCAACAATACAAATAACAGTGCCGGCAATTATGCTTAAAAGAATTGCAGACCCCACCGCCTTGCGTGCTTTTTGTTGGTCTTTTGAGCCTTTACAACGAGCAATTAGAACGTTTACACCAGTCGAAAACGCAACGAAAAAACCCACCAATAAATTTATTATATTCGTGTTCGCCCCAACGCCTGCAACAGCATAGTCGTTGGTAAACATTCCCAAAACGATAGTGTCGGCAGTAGTAAATAGAATTTGCAAAATGTTTACGCCTATAATTGGCAAAGCAAATTTTATTATGCTTTTAAGAAGATTTCCTTGAGTTACGTCGATTTCGTGAGTTTTTAACATAATACAACCTCTTTATTAAAAAATTTTATTAAAAAATACCGCAGAATCAATTTTAAGACGTTATTTGCGAGTATTTTATTATAACCATTAAATTCTATACAAAACTGAATTTATCAAAAGTCTTAAGTATTTGCTTTTACGTTATAAAGCGCTATCTTAGATCTGCTATATCGTAAATAAGGCGTTCTGTTTTTTCCCATCCTAAACAAGCATCTGTAATAGACTTGCCGTAGCATCCACC
>JAZQKH010000028.1:0-4976 GCA_045542055.1 Christensenellaceae bacterium
CCGCTTGGCCTCCGACTTCCTGTGTTTACAATGTTAGCCAATATACGCTCAATTTTAACGGGTATTGTGTCGCTACCCAAGTAAAGCATAACCCTGTCTGCGACCTCACCAATAACAAAGTCAATTAGACCCTCGCTATTTTGCTCGATTTCGTCAATATTTTTGTTAATGATTTTTAGGTATTCTTTGATTTTAGCGTTAAATTCGTCCATACTAACACCTCCTCACGTAGTTAATGGCGTAAATTTACTTACTTTTGGGTGCCTTGGGCGCTTGCGGTTTGTCCTCTGCCTGTGGTTTGACCTGTTCGTAAGTATCGCTATGTTTTTTATACTGGGGGACAAGAGAGGGGTTTTGCACGTCCTCAATTATCCCCGTTATTTTATGCTTAAATTTCATACTAACACCTTTTGACTTTTCGTTTATTCGTTATTTTTGCTAATTTTAACTAACTTAAAAAGTATCAGCGTACTTAATCAAGTCAGCCATAACCGCTTTAGTTCCCTTAGAGAAGAAAAGCTCAAGCGCTATATCGTTTGAAAGCGGTATTTTTTCAGCGTCGTACTCGTCAGTAACTACAAGCTGAGCTACAGCACCGTCTATCATACAGATAGCGGGCTTAGTCTGTCTGTGGTTAGAGAAAATACGTACTTTGTGGAAAAGCTCGTCATTAAGACCGCTAATGCTGTTAGGTACAGAGTCAATATAGTTCTGTACGGCTGAGTAAACAGCGGGAGTAACGGTAACTACGAGCATATCACGGTCTACGCCGTCTACAAAGTCGTTTGTAGTAGTTTCTACTGCAAGGATAAGTTCTTCAAGCTTTTCAGCTACGGTAGTCTTAGTAAGCTCTACCTTGGTACCCTCTTTTTCTGCACAAGCGAAAAACTCCTTGTCAAGATAAGCAATCATACGCTTGATATGGTTAGCTTTTCTCTTTTCAGCCATACCAGCCAAGCCAAAGAGCTTAACGTCTTTCTTTGCAAGCTCCTCTACGATTTCCTTGTCGGTATCTACAGATACGACAACTTTACCGCCGTTATCAAGAGAGTCACCCTTACCGCCAGCACGTGCTGTACCTAAGTCGTTAATGGTAGCGTTTTTAAAACGGTTGATTTCTACAGTTCCTGTAGTAGCGTCACCGCTGTAGTTCTTATTTTTAATCTGCTCCGAGATAGCGCCTTTCTGCACTGCCTCGATTACCTCGCCGTAAGTTTCAGCGAGCTTGTCTTTTGTTTCGCCGTTAACATAAATGTTTAATGCGTCCTGTCTTGCCATAATAAATCACACTCCTTATTATTTTTGTTTTATGGCATTAAAAAGCCGACATAACCTTTTTAGGTTTGTCGGTACCTGTGTTAGTGTTTGAAAAGTCTGTCGGTGGTGTACCTTTAAGTTTATCCGTTACGCCATTTTCTACTGACTTATTATAAGTTTTAGCCAACTTTTCGATATTTTCTCTTGTTTTGTTTTCGTCTAAATCTACAACAAAATCGACTAAGTCAATAGGGATATTCTTTTGGCTAAGCAACTCCTGAGCTGTTAAGCGTCTTTCACGTAGGGTAATAGCGTCCTCACGTGCTTTAAGCTCTGCGTCGTGTCTTGCTTTTGCCTCTTTCTCTCGTTCCTCTGCGGTTAATTGAGCTTGTCGGCGTTCCTCGGCGATAGCTTGTGCTACAGCGTCTTTTATCGCTTGTTCTTGCTTGGCTTTTTCCTCGCC
This sequence comes from Christensenellaceae bacterium, assembly GCA_045542055.1. Lineage (GTDB taxonomy): Bacteria > Bacillota > Clostridia > Christensenellales > Borkfalkiaceae > UBA1259. Next base: position 1,721 of record JAZQKH010000028.1, read on the forward strand.
TCGAATCTTACCAGCCAAATTATCCATATCAGCCTGTGAGAAAGTCTTTCCAGCGCCTTTGTCCTCGTTTACAACAGTATTCGCTGTATCTACTGTTTGAGTAATATTTTTGTTATCGTCCATAAGATAACACTCCTTTCCGTTTACGCCCGTCGGCTAATTTTTGTATGAAAAAAGCGCCCTATAAAAAGGGGCTCTAATCAATTATATTATGTAGTTCTTAACCTCAAACAAAACTACTATACCGTCCGTTTGGAAAGGGGAATAACCAAACAACGTTTACGGTATTTCCAAAGAAAAAGCACCTTGCATTTAGCAAAGTGCTTAAATCAATAATATTAAATTTACTGGAGGGCTATATATCGCTCCACTGTTGCAATATCGGTATCTATATCAGCCTTTTTTTCGTCGTCGGCAAAATAAGGGTCAAAGTAACCGTTTTTATATTGACTTATCATTTCTTGTATTTCGTCAAAAAAATACTGGTCTTTTAATTTTAACTCAGCAAGTGCTACACATATAGGTAAAACGTGTAAAAAAGCGTCAACCTCGTTTTTAAAAGCTCCCTCACCATATACCTCGTCTGTTATATAGTCGTTGTAGCTTTCTATATTTTCGTTGTTAAGCCTTTCTTTTTGGTCGGTGGTGTAATTTCGTATTAGAGTATCTCTTATGTCGTCATACGTAATATCGGTCTTTTTTATCACTTTTTACGCCTCCTATGTTTCCACGGGTTATCCATACGCTTATTAGATACCATATTTACGGTAGCGTTAGGGTACATCTTTTTAAACTGTTCCATAACACCTATACAACTTTCACACATACACCGTTCACTAAGCATATTTACAGTAAAGGTGTCGGTTGGTTGCTTTTGTGTAGCAATATAATTAAATAATTTATATTCACTGTCACGGTTTCGTAAGTACCCGTCCACCTCTTTAGCTTTAAACGTTTCCGTAATAGGCTTTAATACTAAACTATCCTGTGTTGTTTGGGACAGATTTTTATAGCCTTTATCGGTTATAGCGTTAAGGTGACTATGAGCGTAATAAGTATTACCGTCTAACTCCATAATACCAATATTACCGCTACGCTTTTCAGCACTGCGTAAAGCCTCACGCTTAAACGTAACAGCTTTGTTATCAAGTTCAAGTATTTTAGCGTTACTTAAAGAGCCGTTATCCATTTTATACGAGTTTAACACCCTGTATTCTTTTTTGTACCGTTCCCAAAGTTCGCTATTATTATACTTTATTTCCTTGAATTTATCAACAGTATTTATCTCACTAAACATATTTTTGTAGTTTTCGTACTGTTTTCTGTCGTAGCTATCTAAAGCGTTATAGGTTTTAAGGGTCTTTTTATCCATTGTGTCTATACCGTGTTGTTTGGCCCACTCACTATACGACATATTGTCTATAACCTCGTTTTCGTTGGTTATAGGGTTTTTGGCTCGGCGTTTTAGCGTCTTTTCTATTTCCTCGCCCATATACGCCCTTGTTTTACTACGACAATTTGGGTGCATTGGTGGGTAATTTACGCCTGTTTTACGGTCTTTAAGCTCAAACACCTCATTGTCTAAGCTTTGACATATCGTGCTTGTACGGGTATCTAACGTAGCGAGGAATACGTATTTGTCTACGTCCATTTCCTCGTAAGCCATAGCGTCAGCCTCATTATTAAAGTGGTTTGTTTCAGTTCGTACCAAACGCTCAGCGTAATACTTACCGACTCCAAACCTTTCTCGTACTTGTTTTGACGTTTTAGCTATACTTTGACCGCTTAGTAAAGCACCGCCTATAAGCTCGCTAAGACTCTCAGCTAATATATCCGTGTTGCCCCATATACGCTGGCTGTAGTTTAAACCACTCCAACGCTCATTAAGTAGAGCCGCTACCATATTATCGTCTATCTTGGAAAAGGCAAAGTCTAAACCTGTACCCATTTGGGTGTCGTATATGGCTTTATAATAGGAATCATTTATAACGCCCCTATAACACATTGTTTGCTCTAACTGTTCCTCTGGGTATATTTCCTTAGCCTTAGCGTAAACTTGCGCCTGTATTTTTTCTAAGCGTGATATACGGGCTTTATAATTACCTTTAACGTACTTGTCTAAGCCTTTAGCGTGTAACTCTTGCCAGAGCTTATCTGTTTCGTTCTTTGAGAGTAGCGTTTTAAGGCTCTGCACATCTAAGCCCGTGTCCTTTGAATAATTACGGTATATGGTGTCTATATCACGCTGTATATTCCTGTTAGCTCGCTCGTATATCTTTTGTATACGCTTAATATAAGCCTCGCTCTGCTTTTCTGCGTCGGTTAGACGGCGTATAGCTCTATCATCCCAATATTTAGAGGGTTTAGCCATAGACTACACCCCCTAACTTAAAACAGTATCAGTATCGCTATTAATATCCTCGTCGTTGTCGTCGCCCTCGTTAGCGTCGTCTATTTCATTACCGCTAAATGCGTCGTTATACGGGGCTTTAGGCTTGTTTTCGTTCTCTTTAGCTTTAAGCTGTACTATTTCGCTTGCGTCCTTAATAAAAGACAACTGAGAGATAAGTGTTTCAGCGTCTATAAAGTCGGCTAAATTGTTTATCATTTGCGAAATTTCAAAGTCGTTTGACGGTAGGTTGCGCCTAAATACTGTGTCTACCTCCTCGACGGGTACAATAGCCATTTTAGACTGTGTAAAAAGAAAATTGTTATAAAGCTTAAATCGTTCCATTAAGCCTTTTTCCATATAACGTTCTTTATTCTTTATATTTTGCTCAAACGCTAAGAGCTTATATCGTATCGCCACACCAGAGCTGTTACCGACAAAGTTTTGGTCGCTCATATTTGGCACCATTGAAATTTTATGTATATCGGTTTCGATATTCTGGCGTAGTATGTCCACGTCGCCCTCTTGCAAAGTCTTAATAAGATACTCCAGTTTAGAGTCTGTAGGTAAGTCGCTTATCATACGTGATTCTCTTAACTGTTCGGCTTGCTCCTCGTCTAAAGTAGCACCGTACAAACACAGTATAGCGTCTACAAGCTGTTCCTTATCATTAATACGGTCACTCTGGAGTAGGTTGTAAGCGTCAATAAGACTAATAACAGGCTCAAAATCGCCCAAAAATTCGGGGTTATTCTTATAACATATAATCGGCACATCACCGAAAGCGTGAGGCTCGTCTATACCTACCTGTTGTAAGCTCTTTGAATATGACTTATATACACGCTTAACCTTTTTGTCTACAAAGAT
>JAZQKH010000029.1:0-39306 GCA_045542055.1 Christensenellaceae bacterium
ATACAAAAGCTACACGAATATATTAACTATTACAACAATGAAAGAATATCTTTAAAATTGAAAATGAGTCCAGTAAAATACCGAACTCAATTCCAATATATTTAATTTAATTTTTTGTCTAAACTTTTGGGTTCACATCACGTTGCCGTGGGGCTTAAGTTTTAATTATCATAATTAGATAACGCTAAAAAACTTATCTATTCTATCTTTGGTTTTGGGGTTGGCGTTTATAATTTCTATCGCCTTGCCAGACGCTTTTGCCTTCGCCGATAGGCGTATGATTTTTTCTAAAGCCGTTTGGTCTATGGTGATAACACCATCAAAATCTAAGGTAACAGTATCAAAGTTATTAAGCACGCTTTCGGCTTTATCTGCAAGTTTAGTTGCGTTAACGAAGAACAGTGCACCTTGAACTGAAATAGTACTACCCACAACTTCCAATTTTAAGCCTTGCTTAAAACTACCGATATTTACTAAAAGAGCAAGAGCAATGCCACCAAGCACGCCGTAAGTTAAATCAAACACCACCGTAAGAATACAAGCAACTACAAGCACTATAACGTCACGCACGCCGAATTTAGTTAACTTGAAAAACAAACCAAACCTACTCATATTGATTGCAACGCCCATTAGTATTGAAGCAAACACTGCCATAGGTATAAACTTAACCACGTTCATAAGCAAAAAGTACATAATCAACATATATAGAGCGTGGAACATACCCGTAAGCGGTGATTTTGCACCGTTTTCAATACCGGCAACCGTTCTTGCGATAGCGCCCGTTGCGGGAAGCCCGCCAAGTGATAAAGACAAAATGTTTGCTACGCCTTGACCAATAAGTTCTTGGTTGGGGTTAAAGTTCGTGCCAGTCATACCGCCTGCAACCGTTGCGGATAGCAAACTTTCTATCGCACACAAGAAGGCGATTATTATTGCAGGCATTATAAGTTTAGCAATTTTAATAGTGCCAAGCAGTGAAAAATCAAAGGGATAAAACTCTGCTTTAATTTCGCCAAACTTACTGCCGATAGTTGCCACGTTAAGCCCCCAAACGTTATTAAACAACAGGGTTAAAAGGGTACAAACTATGATGGCGATAAACGCCGAAGGAATTTTTTTGTTGATTTTTGGAATTATAAAAACTATTGCAAAGCCGATTAGTCCCACTATAAAGGTCGGCAAGTGGAAAGAACGGACGTTTTGAACGTAAGAAATAACCTTTTCAACGGCTTCCGCCCCCGAAGTACCTGTAAAACCACAAAGGTCTTTAATTTGCCCTATTATTAGCGTTATACCTATACCCGTTGTAAAGCCAATGGTTATGGGATACGGGAAGAACTTCATAACTCTGCCGAGTTTAAGTAGCCCCATAACGATTAAAATAACGCCCGCAAAAACGCCCGCAACGGCAACACCCACCAAACCGATTTCAGGGTCGGCAAGGTAGCCGTAAAGTATTGCAACGAACGCTGCGGTTGGGCCACCTATCTGGTATATGCTACCGCCTAAAAAGGAAATAAAAAAGCCCGCCACTATCGCCGTGATAATGCCCATTTGTATGCCGTAAGAAGAAACGGTTTCGGGAACTGACTGAATACCAAGCGCCATAGAAAGTGGCAAGGCGATAATTGCAACCATTAGCCCTGCTAAAAGGTCGCCTATTATATCTTTTTTCTTATAATCTTTTAAGGAACTGAAAAGTTGTGGCTTCATATAGAATTCTTCCGTAAAAACTTATTTTTTTAATTTTGTTTTAATTTTTTTAGCGTTTTAGCAAACACCATTTTTGCAACCGGCACGACGAGTGGTATAAACACCCGCTTATAGCCCGCCGTCTTTTTACAAAGTTTTAGTTTTTTGCAATCTAATTTAAGGCTTTCAATAATTTCAGAAATCAAGTTCGCATCTGAAAACTTGCTTTTTTTCATAAACAACAGCATCCCGCACGAATAACCGCTTCGCATAGAGTTTACGTAATGCGATAGGTGTGGCATTTCTTTTTGGCAATCTTCCATCACGGCGTTTATGTTTTTATAAATGTCAAGCCTGCTTGGGTTAAAGCCGGTGTGCATTAAACTGCTTTTCCACTGTACGTAGTAATACGTTTGCGCTTTTATTAAAGCCGTTTTTTCAGCACCTTTGAAAAAGTTGTAAGCAAAATACGCTTCTTCGCCGTAGCGTGTGCCTTCCATAAAACGTGCGCCCGTACGCCTAACCACACTTAGCCTGAATATTTTATTTACAAGCAAAAAATCAAACTTCTCTTGCGAAAAATATTGACTAAACGCTTGGTCTTTATCAAAAATCTCTACTTTTTGGTTTTTAAATTTTATCTTCCTTGGGTCAAACTTAACCGCCTTTTTTGCCGATATGCGCTTAAATCCACACACCGCCACGTCGGCATTGCTACTCTCTATTGCGGTCACCAAATTTTCAAAGTGCATAGGGTGCAAAATATCGTCAACGTCACAAAAGGTAACCCACTCCCCAGAAGCCATTACAAGCCCTTTATCTTTTGCACTTGCAACGCCTTGGTTGTTGCTATCTATCCAAATACAGTTTTCCCTACTCTTGCAAAAATCCTTTATTAACCCCAAAGAGCCGTCCGTACTGCCATCGCTAACCAAAATTAACTGTAAGTTTTGATACGTTTGGTTGTTTATACAATTAAAAAAAGTAGGCAAAAACTGCGCCCCGTTATAACAGGTTGCTACTACCGATAAGGTTTTTTGGTTGCCTACTTGCATTTTACACCCCAAAACGAATAAACTTTTTTACGTCATTATCATACAATTTAAGTGCGGTAATGTCAAGCAAATTCTAAGTAACGGTTGACAAAACTCTACGCATACTCTATAATAACTTGGTATGAAGAAAAAGATTGAGTCCAGCTTGCGTAAAATCGAAGTGGATGAAAAAACGGCAGAGCCCGTCATAGTCGAAGTTAAAGAAAGCAAGTTTCTTTCTCAGATAAAAGAGAAAAAACAAGAACGCAATAAGGTTAAAAAAGAGCGTATTGACAACATTAAGCTTTCTTCTAATAAAATGAAAGAGCCTGATATGATTAGCGACGGTCAACTCGCTATGAAGCAAGTGTTCACCAAGAAAGAGGACGAAAGTAGCGCAATCGATAAAAAGCAACGCCTTTTTAAGAGAGTTTTCTCCATTGCGTTTATCGTGCTTATGTTTGGCGTGATAGCGTTTACGGCGTATCAAGACTTTTTTGCAACCGACCGTCCCGCAGTTTCTTGGAACGATATATACCAACTATTCTTTAAGGACGGTTTATTTTTAATTATTGCACTCGTTGCACTTTTTGGTTGCTATTTCTTCAAAGGGTTAAAACTTTCGGTTTTGTGCAAGTCACTAACGGGCAGGTGGCACTTCAGAACGTGCTTTGAAACGGCTATTATAGGGCATTATTATAACAACGTTACCCCGTTAGGTTCTGGCGGACAGCCGTTTGAAATTTATTATCTTTCAAAGCACGGCATACACGGTGGCGTTGCGGCGTCACTTCCGATAGCAACCTTTTTTATGCACCAAGTTTCGTTTACGTTACTGAGCGTTTTTTGCTTGGTGTCGTTAAGTGCTGACGTCGACCTATTCAACTTTGCAAACCTTGCCCCCGAAGTTTTTAATTCTTCAATAATGGGTGCGGTAAGACCTATGGCAATAATCGGTTTGGTGCTTTGCCTTGCGATGCCAACGGTAGTGGTAACATTCTCAATAATGCCAAGAACGTGCTCGAAATTAGTGCATTGGGTTATGCACGTTGGCGGTAAACTTAAACTCGTTAAAAATCCGAAAGTTACCACCTTTAAGACTATGAAAAACGTTCTGCACAACTCAAAGTGCTTAAAGGCTATTATTCACAACCCACTTATACTTTTACTAACTCTTATAATAGGCTTTTTAGAACAAATTTGTTCTTGCTCTATCGCCTTTTTTACCCTTAAATTTTTCGGCTTTGATTTAACGGGCGCAATTTTTGGTTTAGAGTGGCTTTTGGTAGTTCAAATTTGCTTCTTATTATATTCGGCGGTATCGTTTATACCAACGCCCGGCAACTCTGGGGCGGCAGATTTATCTTTCTTCTGGCTGTTCTCAGTTGGCTTAAACGCAGGTTTTGCCTTCCCCGCAATGATGACGTGGCGCATACTTAGTTACTACTCTTTCATTATAATCGGCTTTATATTTGCAAAATCTAAAAAATATTCCGATAGAAAAAAACAGTCGGCTTAGGCAAACGCCTAACCGACTTTTTTATTGTGTTGCAAACAACAGTTATGTAATATTATTTAATATTTATAATTTTCTAAAATATAGGTTACCGCATCCGATAAGGTCTTAGCAGAATAGGTCGGCGTTGCAGTAGCCTTTTCGTTTAAATCCGATTTAACCTTAACGGACGGAATACCTGCGTTTTGCGCAGTTAAAACGTCCACGTCAGAGTCGCCCACCATAATGCACTTAGAAAGGTCTAAGTTGTAATCTTTTACCGCTTTAAGAAGCATGCCGATTTTAGGTTTTCGGCAGTCGCAGTCTTTTTTAAGACGTTTAACTTCCCCCTTAAACCCAGAGTGCGGGTGATGTGGGCAGTAATAGATGGCATCTACGAACGCTCCGCCATTTCCAAGCAAGGTTTCCATACGATTAAAAATCTCGTTTACTTTGCTAAAAGTTGCTTCCCCACGGGCAATAACCGGCTGGTTAGATACCACTATTGCCAAATACCCGCTTTGATTTATACGCTTTACCGCTTCGCAAGCATCTGGGGTGAGCAATAGACGGTCTTGGCTGTTTATAAATCCGTCGTAAACGTTAAGCGTGCCGTCCCTATCTAAAAATATTGCTTTTTGTTTGTTAGAAAGATTTCTTGCCCCAACCAAGCCGTTTTCTATTTCACGTTCAGTTTTATAAAAGCGTTCGGGCGTGCCTACGTCTTTTATATACTCAGTGCTTTTATAAGCGTAAACCCTGTCGCCCGCAGTTATTAAACTGCCTACGAAGTCGTGCTCCATATTAACCTTTTTAAGTTCGGAAAAATATTCAAGAGCGCCTGCGTTTACTATAAAAAAGCCTGCGTTTACGTTGTTTGCATAGTCGCCTTGGTGTTCGTTTTTCTTGGAAATTGCTTTTACACGGCTAAACCTATCCGTTAAAATAACGTCACTATCGAAAGGGTGGTTGTTGGGGTGGGTTAGCATTGTAATTTTTGCTTTGCGACGTTTATGAAAGTCAAGCATTCGCTTAACGTCTATATCGAACACAGTGTCACCCGAACACACCACGAAATCGCCTTTAACCTTACCCTTAAGGTAGTATAACGCCCCGCCAGAGCCTAAGGGCGTTTGTTCTTTTAAGTATGTTATGGTTACGCCGAAAGCACTGCCGTCGCCAAAATAGTCGACGATTTTTTCAGACAAATGCCCCACCGAAAAATAAAAGTTTTTAACGCCGTATTTTTTTAAGCACAAAACAGCCCGTTCTAAAACGGGCTTGCCTGCCATTATAGCCATGGGCTTGGGTATTTGGTTTTTAGTGAGGGCGCTAAGCCTTGTGCCTAAGCCCCCCGCCATAATTAAAGCGTCCAATGAACGTCCCCCGTAACTACCCAGCTTTCCGCACCACCGCACGTTAACTTTACGGGGTACACTTCGCCTGATAGTTTACTCATACCATTAATAAGTTTATTACGGTTTATCGGGTTGCAATAAAGCATTAAAAATCCACCGCCACCTGCACCCGAAACCTTAACGGCGCTCGCCCCGCAATTAAATGCGTGCTCTATGGTTTCATCTAACTCTTGATTAGAAACTATGTCAGAAGTTTTCTTTTTGTCTTCCCAACCCTTTCTAAGCAAACTTGCAATTCCTGCGCCGTCACCGTTAATAATGCAGTTGCGCATCAAAAGGGCGTTGCGCTTAATATTTTCCATAGCAGTGATGGTCTTTCCACCCATCTCTTTAGTGCCTTTTATTTGGCTTGAAATTATGTTTTTGGTAAGCGCAAGTTGAACTTCCGCAGAACTTCTTGACTTGCCACTATAATATAGCACGATAGAACTTTCAAGTTCGTTTACGGCGTCTTTAGCAAGATTTATAGTTTCAACGGTGGTCGTGCCGTCTTTTAGGAACTGCATATAATTTATACCACCGTACGACGCAGCGTATTGGTCTTGCTTGCCACCCGCAAGTTTAAGGTCGTTACGCTCTATGTCATAAGCAAGAATTGCCTTTTGCTCTTTGGAAAGTCCTAATTTTAGCCAGCAATCGAACGCTTCAATTAGCGCAACCACCATAGTAGACGACGTGCCGAGCCCAGAGCCTACGGGTGCGTCGTTACTTGTAGACATATTAAAAGATAGCGGTTTGCCACCGTTAAAATCCTTAACTATTCTATTGTAAACACCCCTGTGCAAAATAAGTTTGTCGCCGTCGGGATTAAGAACGGGTACGCTTTCACACTCAAGCCTATTGCAGTTATCGTGTGCGTTGATGCGAATCATACCGTCGTCGGTGGGTTCAAGCGTGCAGTATGCGTACATACCGATAGTGGCGTTAACCACCGCACCACCGTGCACGTTGCTGTAACTTTCAAGGTCGGTACCACCGCCCGCAAGCCCTATTCTTAAAGGTGCTTTACTTCTTATAACCATTATTTATTGCCTTTTTCAACGACTATCTCGTTTAATCTTTTTAATAATGCTTCCGTGCAGTCTGCCCAACTGATATAACAGTTTTGCATAGCGTTTTCGCCTATTCTTTTTAACTTTTCCCTATCGCTTACGGCGTATATAATCTTGTCCGCAAACGCACGCACGTTATCTTGTGCCAAAAATCCGTCTACGCCGTCTTGTATACCGTAACCTGCGCAAGAGTTTTCAATAAACACGCCCGGCGTTTTATACGCAGCGCCCTCAACTTTAACCAAGCCGAAGTTGTCGTATAAAGACGGGAACAAAAGTAGGTCCGCACGAGAAAATATGATAGGAAATTGTTCCCTTGGCAAAAAGCCGGTAAAAACCACTTCGGTATCAGTAAAGCCAAGTTTTTGGGCTTTCTTTTGAAGTTTTTTAACTTCGGGGCCCTTTCCTACCACGTAAAACCTAAACTTAACGCCCGATTCTTTAACCAACCTTAAACTGTCCAAAATAAAATCAATACGTTTAAGCTTCATAACCCTGCCGACGTAAATTAGCACCAACTCGTTTTGGTCAATGCCGAATACTTCGGTGGCTTTAATGCGGTTTTCTTCAACGTTCTCACACTTTTTAAAGTCAGTGCCAAACGGCAAATAGGTGACCTTGCCCGTATACCCGTAAGAGCGTAATTGCTCTTCAACTAACGGCGAACAAACAAAGCACTCGTCATACATATTGTATCTTTTGCCCATATTCTTAACAACGCACTCGGCAATAAACTTTGATTTCAACACGTCCTTAAAAATAGAGCGCATATCAGAGTGGAAAGTCGCCACGGCTGGTATGCCACGCTTTTTGGCTTGCTTTAATGCAAATTTAGACATATTAAAGGGCGAGTGGCAATGTATGATATCAAACTGCTTTTGCTCTATCGCCTTTACGAACTTTTTATCGCTTAAAGGAAAGCCGTAAAAGTCGTTAAGTATTGGTATATGTATGCTCTTACAACGAATTATTTCGTACGGCAAATTATCCACGTAGCCCCTTCTGTTTTTGGGTACGGCTACCGTAAGAGTCGTTTTATCGTTCATATTTAAGCAATAGTTGTGCATGCAGTTTATTACGCCGTCAACGTCGGGTAAATACACGTCCATTGCTTCAAGTATTTTAAGTTTTTCAGACATAAATATCCTTTAAGCCTTTAATGAATTTATAAACTGTTCTATCTTGGAAATCGCCTTGGTCAAAGCATCCATTGAGTATGCGTAAGAGCATCTTACGTAATCTTTGCCAAACTGACCGAACGCCACACCGGGCACGACAGCCACGTTTTGTTCTTGCAAAAGACTTTTTGCAAATTGTTCGCCGTCTAAACCCGTACTCTTAACGCACGGAAAAACGTAAAAAGAGCCTTTTGGTTCAAAGCACTCTAATCCCATACGATTAAAAGCGTTAAACATATACCGCCTACGCCTATCATATTCGTCAGCCATAGCCTTAACTGAAGCGTAGCCGTCTTCTTTACCTACGAGCAAGCCTTCCAAAACGGCGTATTGCGAAAATATTGGCGCACAAATAGCCGTGTATTGATGAATTTTAAGTAGCGCCGACGTTATATCGGTGGGCGCACACACGTATCCGATACGCCACCCCGTCATCGCAAAGGATTTTGAAAAACCACTTATCAAAACAACCCTGCCTTCAAGTTGTGGAAAGCTTGCGATAGAGCAATGCTTCCCGCCGTAAGTTAGTTCTGCGTAAATTTCATCGGATATAATTAGCAAATCGTGCTTTAAGATAACCGGAATAATGGCTTCGATATATTCCCTTTCCATAACGCCACCAGTAGGGTTGTTTGGATATGGGAAGATTATAGCCTTGGTCTTGTCGGTAATAACGCTTTCCAAAAGGTCGGGGGTTAATTTAAAACCGTTTTCGCCCTTGCAAGGCACGGCAACAGCCTTGCCACCCGCAAGTTCTATACACGGCTTATACGAAACGTAGCTTGGGTCTGGAACTAAAACTTGGTCGCCCTCGTCAACGATAGCACGCAAGGTTATATCTATAGCTTCACTTGCACCCATAGTTACAACCACGTTTTCAGTATCGAAGCAAACGTTAAATCTATTTTTTAAATAACTTGAAATCTCTTTGCGAAGTTCAACTAAGCCCTTGTTAGAAGTATACTGTGTATAACCCTTTTTAATTGCAGAAATGCCTGCATTACGTATTTCCCACGGGGTGACAAAATCTGGCTCGCCTACGCCCAAAGAAATGACGTCTTTTCTGCCTTGGGCAAGGTCAAAGAACTTCCTAATACCAGACGGAGCAAGAGAGGAAGCTTTTTTTGATACAAACTTTCTCATGCGTGGAACATCTCTCTTTTTCTTTTTTCGGGCAGTTTGGTAATTTGACCTTCAATTTTATACGTCTTTAAAACGAAGTGCGTAGCAACGCCGATAATGCCGTCGATAACCGAAAGTTTTTCTGACACGAACTTAGCGATGTCCGTTATACTTTTGCCGTCTACGAAGATTGCAAGGTCAAAGCCACCGCTCATTAAATAAAGACTACGTACTTCGGGGAAACTATAAATTTCTTCAGCACAAAAGTCGAAGCCGTTAAGTTTTTGCGGGGCAACCTTAACTTCAATTAAGGCTTGCACGCCCGACTCTAAAGCAACTTCGTTGTTTATTATTGCAGAATATTTTACTATAACCCCGTCTTGTTCAAGTTGGGCGACGGCAGTGGCGACGTTGTTTTCACTTTCGCCAAGCATATTAGCAAGCTGAGCGTTGGTGTATCTTGCATCTTCGCCAAGTAACTTAACCAATTGTTTTTTTAAGCCGTCCATAATAAAATTCTCCTTTGCCGTTAGGCAGTAAACTTACTTTTATTTTTCGATTATTAATTATTGTAAACTTTTATAATCATTTTGTCAATGGTTTATTGATTTTAACACCCGTTTTGTGCTAACATATATATTAAAGGTGAGTTTATGATTAGAATTTGGGCAAAAGTGATAAAAGACGATAAAATAGTTAAGCAGTTTATGTTGGAAAAATTTACGGTGATGGACTATTCGCAGTTTTACGAACACCTTACTGAAATTTGCAGTGCCCTTGATATTCCAACCCCCGTGCTTATTAAAACGCATTTATTTAACTACGCTAAATATAACGTAGTGCGATTTAAAAAAGACGACTTCGTTGAAAATATTGAGTTTGATAAGTTGGTTTTAGAAAACGCTTTTTTATAAATAATTATACTTTTCAAATTCCCGTATATAAGTTGGCATATTGCACACACTTTGCGTAGGGGGATTTTATGAAGATTACTACTGTTATATCTTATTTATTGGTAATTGTAGGTGCAATCGTATGGTTGCTTATCGGTCTGTTTAATTTCAACCTTGTCGGCATGATATTCGGTATCGGCGCAGGCGCAATCGTAAGTAGAATTATTTATACCTTGGTCGGCATTGCCGGTCTATGGTTAATATTTTACTGGATTGTTTACAGACCGTTCGAAAGACTTGACTAAACCAAAAAAAAAAGACTCAGCCTATATTGGGCTGAGTCTTTTTTTGGTTTTTTACTTTTTTAAAAAACGTCTTACGAAAAATATCTAATTCCCTTAGCCCTAAGTTTTGCTGGGTAGTGATAAAAGAAAAACCCAAACAGATATACCGAAACGCTTTGGCTAATTAGCAAAAACGCCACTTGAAGCATATAAGTATACACCAAGCCGTCGCATAAATATAGCCAAATTAAAGGAAGCCCGAAAGCGTTAAGCAAAACGGGGAATAACCCCGCCACCGATAGTTTAATGGCGGTATTATTTATGAACCTGCCCACACCCCAAACACACACGGCACTAACAAGGGTTATTAAACTGCCGAATAGTACGTCGTATAGCGCTAAGCCAGACAAGTAGTTAAATAGCAAGCACCCAACAAAGAGCGCAGGCACGGCTTCGGGAAAAAGCAAAGGTAACATATTTAGACCTTCAGAAAGCCTAAACTGAATTACCCCGCCCGATATTGGCAAAGTTATTAAGGAAAACAGAACGTAAAGTGCGCCTATCATACCGGCACGCACCAACTTTAAGGTTGATTTTTGCATAAAAAATGCTCCTTTCAACCGAAAAAGAGCATTAAACTAATAAATCTATTCTTAATCGGTTGTTTTATAGAAGTGTTGTCCGAAAACCTTCTTGACTATATTATAACCTTTATAAATTTGAAAAGCAAGTAAAAACACGGTTTTATTGACAGGTTTTAAACGTTGTGCTAAAATATAGAAAAAAGGAGATAATATGAAAAAGTCACTATCTATTCCCCTAACCGTATTATTCGGCGTGGCGGTTTTTTTGTTTATAATATCCTTTTCAATAGGGCTACCAATATATTGCAGATTTTTTTATTACTTACATATTAACGCCCTAAACATTCCAGAAGCCACGGGGTACGATTACGCCACCATAAAACACGCTTACGACCAAGTATTAAACTACCTTACTTTGCCGGGCTTTGAGTTTAGTGCGGGCGTGTTTAAGTTTTCTTCTGAGGGTGCTTCACACTTTGCCGATTGCAAGGTTTTGTTTAATATAAACTTAATTGCTCTGCTTTTATCTTCGGCAATAATTATAACTACGCTAATTTTACAAAAGAAAGGCATAATTTTACTAAGCAGACCGTTTGGGTTTTCAGTAGCCTTTACTTCTGCAGTTTCAGTGCTTGCAATCATATTGCTATTATTTGGAATAATTTCTGTCGATTTTGATAAAGCGTTCGTAGTGTTTCATAAAATCTTCTTTGCAGGTAAAGACAACTGGACGTTCGACTATCGCTACGACGAGATTATTTTAGCCCTTCCACAAGAATTCTTTATGAACTGCGCAATCTTTATCGGTGTGGGCATAATTGCTTTATCGGTTGGCATAATAGTATTTCAAGTCGTTAAAAGACGTAAAAAAACATCAAAATAGCCTAAAAATAGCCAAAAAATTTTCAAACCTATTGACAACTTATAAAAAATATTATATATTCTATAGGACTAAACAATTTGAATAGAGGTGCGTCCGACATTATATCCGCTTGATTACGGCAAATTGCAAGCGGAAAAGGGGAGGTCGCCGAAGGTGAAGGTTTTTTGCCAAAGAACTTTTATCTGGGTGAACGTAAAATATACGTTCAACTGTCACACGGGCTATGTGTGTTGCGCTATTAGATTTTTGTGAAATTTCAGTTTTGGAAGATATCACGGTATTATTTAATAGTACCGTGATTTTTTTAGGAAAACATTACTAAGGAGTGTAATATGTTAAATCAAAAGAAGTTTTTTAACGCAAAGAGTATTACTCTTATGGTTGCTTCGGTTGTGATTATAGCACTATTAATAGTTGCCACAACCACTAGCGAAGTTACCGGCACGGCGTGGGCGTTGCTTCCCCCGTTCATTGCAATTAGTCTTGCGCTAATTACCAAAGAAGTGTTTAGTTCGCTATTCTTCGGTATTTTATCAGGCGCAATACTTGCTGCAAAGTGGCGTCCCGCAGAAACCGTTGATACCGTTATAGGCGTTGGTCTTACTGGTGCTGTATCAGATAGCGCAGGTATCTTCATTTTCTTAGTTGAACTTGGCATTTTGGTTGCTTTAATCAACCGTGCAGGCGGTTCTAAGGCGTTTGGCGAATGGGCAAAAACCCACGTTAAAAGTAAAGCAGGCGCAGCAATTTGCACCTTCGTTTTGGGCGTTTTAATATTTATTGACGACTATTTTAACTGCCTTACCGTCGGCTCTGTTATGCGTCCTGTTACCGACAAACACAAGATTAGTCGTTCTAAACTAGCATACCTTATAGACGCTACTGCAGCGCCCATTTGTATGATAGCCCCCATCTCTTCTTGGGCGGCAGCCGTTAACCAATACGCAGCTAACCCACAAGAAGGTTTGCAACTTTTCGTTGCGGCTATTCCGTTCAACTTCTATTCGCTTTTAACCTTTGTGTTCATTATTGGCTTAGTGGTTATGAAATTAGACTTCGGTCCTATGAGAAAGCATGAACTTAACGCTATGGCTGGCGACCTTTTCAGTGGTAAACAAGTTATCAGTGCAAACGCCGATGAAGAAAGTTCTAAGGGCAAAGTTATCGACCTTATTCTTCCAATTTTAGTTCTTATTGCATTGTGCTTCGTTGCACTTATTTACGTTGGTGGTTTCTTCGGCGTTGACGCTTGGGGCGGAACTGATTTTAAGGGCGACTTTATTGGTGCTTTTGGCAACACCGACGCATTTATAGGTTTACCGTGGGGTGGTTTGGTTGCCATTTTATTTACAGTTATTTACTTTGCAATCCGTGGCGTAGTTTCATTTGGCGACGCTATGAAAGCACTTCCCAAAGGCTTTATTGCAATGGTTCCCGCAATATTTATTCTTACCTTTGCAACCGCTCTTAAAAACATCACTAACGACGTATTAAACGCCGCTGGCTTCGTTGAAAACTTAATGACGGGCTTCCCAGAAGGTCTTGCGAAACTTTTACCCGCAGTTATCTTCTTGGTTGCTTGCGTTATCGCTTTTGCTACGGGTACGTCTTGGGGTACGTTCGGCATTTTAATTCCTATCGTACAAGCAATGTTCCCAGAAAATCCGCAAATGATGGTGGTTGGCATTTCGGCTTGTCTTGCAGGCGCTGTTTGTGGCGACCACTGCTCACCCATTTCAGACACGACCATTATGTCGTCGGCAGGCGCTGAGTGTGAACATATTAATCACGTTTCCACCCAAATCCCTTACGCTCTTTACGTTGCGGTAATTTCTTTCTTCTGCTTTATCATCGCAGGCTTCGTTCCCGTTTGGTATATCGCTCTGCCCATAGCTATTGCTATTATGATTGGCTCTCTAATAGTTACCAAAATCATTTGCAAAAAGATTTATAAAGAAGAAGTTGAAGTTACGGCTGACGCTGAATAATTAGCAAATACAAACCAAACTAAAACACGGCAAATTTTTTGCCGTGTTTTTCTTTTTCGGTTTACAGTTTTTCGCTCGTTGTCTTACCCTACGCAAGTTGGCTTTTTACGTCTTCAAACGCCTTTTTCTCGTTGCAAAGGGCTTCTTGCGGGGCGGACTGCACTTTTGCGTATCCGCACTCGGTCATAAGCAAAAAGACGTCCATTTGGTCTTTAATCTGTTCAGTTAAATGTTTTTCAATAGTGCTTCTAAACCCCTTGCTACAGCCTTCAGTAATAGCCGTTGCGTATACTTTAACTAAAGATTTTTCTAAGTTAAGCATATCTTGCAAGGTGTCTTTTTCGTTAAGCGTTATTTCTGCTTTATAATCTGGCATATTATCCCCCCTTATAATAAATCATACAGCTGGTTAAAGCGTGTTTCGTGGCAGTCGGCAAGCTTATTAAACGCTTCCGAAAGTTTTTGGTTGGTTACCGTTCTTGCATATAATCTTGCCTTTTTACAAGCGCTTTCTTCGTATAGAAGCAAGTCGTGCAAGAGCGTGGCTTCTTTTGTGGTTAACATATTATTGCTCATAAAAGCACCCCCTTTATTTAATAGTAGTGTTGCCTTTTGGCAGGTAATTATACCACTTGATTTTTGCCTTTGCTTTTGCTATAATAGTTTTAGGATTTTGGGTCAGATTATGTATAATTTTTTTATTGAAAAACAAAGCCAAGAAAACGGCTACTATAAAATAGAAGGCGATAACTTTAATCATATAGCTATGGTTTTAAGGATGAAGGTCGGCGAAAGACTTCTTGTTAGCCAAGACGGTAAGAGCAATCTTTGTGAAATTGCCGAAATTTTTGCCGACCACTTAACCGTTAGAATTATAGAAGAAAACTATCTTAATAGCGAACTACCCGTTGATATATGCTTGCTTCAAGGTTTGCCAAAGGCGGATAAATTAGAACTTATAATTCAAAAGGCGGTTGAACTTGGCACAACCGAGATTTTGCCCGTTGAAACGGCACGCTCGGTAGTCAGAATTGAAGAAAAAAAGAAAAAACAAAAAACCGAGCGTTGGCAAGCCATAGCCGAGGCCGGTGCAAAACAAAGCAAGCGCAACGTCGTACCCAAAGTGCACGCCCCGCTCTCTTTTAAGCAAGTACTGCCCCTTTTAAAAGACTTTGACCTACTACTCGTGCCTTACGAAAACAAAAACGGTATGGCGGACACTATTTCCGCATTAAAAGAAATTAAGGTCGGTCAACGCATAGGCGTTTTTATAGGGCCTGAAGGCGGTTTTGAACAAGGCGAAATAGACACGCTTTTAACCCTATCAAATACGAGAATTGTTTCTCTTGGCAAGCGTATTCTACGCACGGAAACTGCTTCAATTACCGCTCTTTCTATGCTAATGCTACACGTTGAAAGTAGTTTTGTAAAATAGTGCGTTGGCTGTAAAATTTAAAAAACTGTCATTTTTCGTTGACAAAGCGTTTTTAAGGTGCTATACTTTGATTAAATTAAACCGTTGATGCGGAGATAAAGCCTTATAAGACTACACAGAGAGCCCGTGTGGATGAGAGTCGGGTTAGAACCTGTATGGCAAATGGACCGCTGAGGGCGCAGTCAAAAGCGTAAGCCGAGTATTCTGCGACGCTATGCGAGCGTTATCGCAAGGGTATGATAGTACCTATTAAAGTGCACGGCTTAGCCGTGAATCAAGGTGGCACCACGGATAAATCGTTTATTCGTCCTTGGCAGTTTTCTGTCAAGGGCTTTTTTATTTTTCAAAATGCTTAAAGGAGTTAATATGTTTTTATTATCAAAGCGATGGCGCACGTAAGTTAAACCAAACACGCTTTTATAAAAAACTATAAATTTGATTTAAAAGGAGATTTCTTCTATGAAATATAATGGTATTGATTTTGATACTTATTTAAAAAACTATCCAAATAAAGACGGGTTTTTTGGCAAATATGGTGGCGCTTTCGTGTCGGATGAACTTAAAACGGCACTTCAAGAAATTACAGACGCTTACTACACTATTTGCAAATCGTCTAAATTTATTTACGAACTAAGAAAAATTCGCAAGGACTTCCAAGGCAGACCTACGCCTATTTCTCATCTTGAAAGGCTTTCAAACAGTATTGGCACGGGCGTTCAACTTTACGTTAAGCGTGAAGACTTAAACCACACTGGTGCACACAAGTTAAATCACTGTATGGGCGAAGCACTACTTGCAAAATATATGGGCAAAAAGAAGGTTATTGCCGAAACGGGCGCAGGTCAACACGGTGTTGCACTCGCCACCGCAGCCGCATATTTTGGCTTAGAGTGTGATATCTATATGGGCTCTGTCGACATTAAGAAACAAGCCCCCAACGTTGCCCGTATGAAGATTTTGGGCGCTAACGTTATTGAAGTTAAACACGGCTTGGCAACCCTTAAGGAAGCAGTTGACGCTGCTTTTGAGGCTTACACCAAGGAATACAAAACGGCAATCTATTGCATAGGTTCTGTGTTAGGTCCACACCCCTTCCCCTTGATGGTTAGGGACTTCCAAAGCGTAGTTGGTATAGAAGCAAGAGAGCAATTTACACAAATGACGGGCGAACTACCCGACGCCGTAGTTGCTTGCGTGGGCGGTGGCTCTAACTCAATGGGTATGTTCTCAGGTTTCTTAAACGACCCCGTTGACATTTACGGTGTTGAACCACTCGGTCGTGGTGAAAAACTTGGCGACCACGCCGCAAGTCTTAAGTTTGGTACGGAAGGCATTATGCACGGCTTTAACAGTATTATGCTTAAAGACGAAAACGGCGACCCAGCCCCCGTGTATTCGGTTGCAAGTGGTTTAGACTATCCTTCGTCTGGCCCAGAACACGCCTTCTTGCACGACCTTGGCAGAGTTAAATACGACGTTATCAGTGATGAAGAAACCATTGACGCTTTCTTTACCCTTTCACGTTTAGAAGGCATCATACCTGCAATAGAAAGCGCCCACGCCGTTGCTTACGGCATTAAACTTGCCAAAACGATGGGCAAAGGCTCTGTGCTTATTTGCTTATCCGGTAGGGGCGATAAAGATATGGATTTTATCATTGAAAAATACGGTATAAGATAATAACAACTAAACGTTTGTTTAAAGAGATAAAGCCCGTTGCAATACGCAACGGGCTTTCTTAGTTCTAAAATGTTTATTCAATATTTAACGTCATAAGTTCTTGAATACTCGTAACGCCCTTTAACACTAAGTTTCTGCAAGACGTATAAAGTGGGGTCATACCGTTTTCGATAGCGAGTTTACGGATTTCTTCTAAATTCTTTTCTTTTAGAATAACCGCACGCATCGGCTCGTTTATACTCATAACTTCGTGCACTGCCGTTCTACCCTTGTAACCGGTATGGTTACAGAATTGGCAACCACCGGGGTTGGGTCTAGAAATAGTAACCGGCTCGTCAATCCCTAAAATCTTCATTTCCCTTGCGTTTGTTCTGCCCCTTTTTTTACAAGCAGGGCAAAGTTTTTTAACAAGCCTTTGGGCGATTACACCCACCAAAGCGTCGGCAACAAGATAGTCTTGCACGCCCATATCTTCTAATCTTAAAATCGCACCGGGTGCGTCGTTAGTATGCAAGGTTGAGAACACTATATGCCCCGTAATTGCCGACCTTACGGCAATTTCAGCCGTTTCTTCATCACGGATTTCACCAATCATTATAACGTCAGGGTCTTGACGAAGTATTGAACGAAGTGCAACGGCAAACGTCATATTAGCCTTGGCGTTAACTTGAGTTTGGTTTACGCCGTGCATAGTGTATTCTACGGGGTCTTCAACGGTAACGATGTTAACAAGTGGATTGTTAACTTCCTTTAAGAAAGAGTAAAGCGTGGTCGATTTACCGCAACCGGTAGGACCTGTTAACAAAATAATACCGTGCGGGCGCTTGAGCATTTTGTCAACCACGGCATTTTCTTCTTCGGTAAAGCCAAGGTCGGCTCTCGTAAAGTTAAAAGTAGTTTTATCTAAAATACGAATAACAACCTTTTCGCCAAATACGGTTGGCAAGGTTGACACACGGAAGTCGAACTCTTTACCGCCGACAACCATATTTATACGGCCGTCTTGCGAAACACGACGCTCTGCAATGTTTAAGCCGGACATAATTTTAAGTCTGGTAATAATAGCCGAATAAGCTTCTATCGGGAAAGTTGCCCTTTCTTGCAAGTCGCCGTCTATTCTATAACGGACCTTAACAATTTTTTCAAACGGCTCAATGTGAATATCACTCGCCCTATGCGGAATTGCTTCTTTAATGATAGAGTCAACTAAACGCACGGCGGGGTTGTTTATAACCTCGTCTTCTTTAGAAACCGAACTGTCTTTTCCGTTTTTAACTTCCAAAATCTGTTGGTCAAACTGCTCTGCGTTAAGGTCTTTAAGCGCCGAAGCGGTTGAAAGCACTGCCGACACTGAATCGATATACCTATCCACTTGCACGGCAGGAACCATAACGTAATCGTATTTACAAGTAAGTTTAGACGCCAAAACCGACATAGCCTGCATATTTAGGGGTTTACCCACAGCAAGCAAAAGCGTGCCGTTTTTATCGTAGCATACGGGAACGACTTTATGCTTTTTCATAAAGTCAAGCGAAAAACTATCGAACAACTCTTTATCAATATCGAGCATATCGATTTCAACGTAAGGACATGCCAAATATTCAGCCAATGCGTCAAGTTCAGTCGTTTCGGTAATATATTCCTTAGCAATAAGATAGTCCCTTACCGAAACGTTCAATCTTTCGCACTCAGCCAAGATTTCGTCACGTTCTCTTTTCTTGACTAATTTTTTATAAACGTAATAATTAAGTAATTCGTAATTTACCTTCATAATACACCTTTAGTTTAAGCAATCGTACCCATAATAGAAAGCATTGGCGAGTAAACGGCAATAAACAGTGTGCCGACGATACCACCCATAATTAGTAGCATAGCGGGTTGAATTTTTGATACCAACGCATTTAGCGACGTTTCAACTTCAGCATCGAAGAAATCGCAAGAACGGGTTAAAACTTCGTCGATAGACGCCGTCTTTTCACCAATTTGTATCATTTGAAGCATCATCGGTGGAAACAGTTTGTGCGAATCAAACGCAACCGTAAGCGAAGTGCCGTGGCGCACGCTTTCCGCAGCGCTGTGGAAACGCTTTTTAAAATATCTGTTGCCTAGAATAACTTCAACGACGTCCATGGCTTCAGCCATATCCATACCGCTTGACAAAAGCACGCCGAACGCTCTTGCAAAACGTGCGGTAAGTATGTTTAATTGCACCTTGCCGATAAACGGAAGTTTTAGTAGTAGATAGTCAAACGCAAACTTGCCCTTTTCAGTAGAGAGCAGTAAAAATATCAGTAGCCCTACACCTATTACGCTAAGCACAAGTGTTCGCCAATGCAAGTTGAAAAAGTCTGCAATATCGTAGACAACCTTGGTTATACCCGTTATCGGCACGTCTAAAGACGACATAGCGTCACGGAAAGTCGGTACGACCATTGCAAACATCAAAATCAAAATACCAACCGTCATTACAAGTAGCATAGACGGATAAGACATAGCACTTTTAACTTTACGCTTTAAGGAAGCATCTCTTTCGTAGTATTCGGCAAGCGAAGTGAATACAAGGTCGAGTTTACCACTCATTTCGCCAACGTAAACCATGCTTCTAAAAAAGTCTGGGAAAACTTTAGCGTGTTTGTTTAAGGCTTCAGAAAGCACCAAACCACCCTTAACATCTTCGTAAACGACTTGCAAAATCTTTCTAAAGAAAGCCGAAAAGTTTTGATTTTTCAAAATATCAAGACAGTCTAAAATAGGAATATGCGTATTTTGCATTATGGAAAACTGACGGCAAAACGTGGTAAGTTCGGTAAGTGCCACCTTGCCCGTACCAAGCGTAAAGAAAGCCGACGGGGTTTTATCTGAATAAGGCGTAACGCTGATAACGTATAAGCTTTGTTTAGCAAGTTGGGCAGCCAAATCTTTTTCGTCTTCAGCGATGAAAGTGCCTTTAATTTTTTGTTTTTGCACGTTTACAGCCGTGTATTTAAATTTTTGCATAAAACTCCTTTATACAGCAAGAATACCTACGTACCAATTAATAATAAACGCGCCGCAGAGCATAGCCACAAGCACGCCTAAGGTAATAAAGGGCGCAAACGGGAACTCTTTTTCAGGATTATAATTTTTTGAAAACTTCTTGGGAATTAAAACGATACACGCAACCACGCTTGCAATAAGCATAGCGAGTAAAAACTTTTGCCAGCCAAGAAATAGCCCCGTAACGAAAGCAAGCTTAACGTCACCAAAACCTAAACCTTCCCTGCCTAATATCCACAGTGCCCCGTAATAAAGCAGCAAGAATACGCCACCGCCGGCAAAAGCACCGATAACGTGGTCAACTTCGCTTGTAAATCCGTCAAAGAACAAGGCAACTATGCCAAGCGCTAAAATGATTATTTGAAATCTATCAAGAATAATCATATGTTCTAAATCAATAAAGAACACGCAAATTAAAATTGACGTCATCACTGCACAAACGACGGCATAAACTATGCTTTGATTCCAAAAAATCAAAACGGAAAGCACGTATAGAATAGCCGAAACGATTTCAACAATCATATATCTTGGCGAAATCTTTTGCTTGCAACTTCTACACTTACCACCTAAAAATAGGTAGGAAAACACAGGTACGTTATCGTACCACTTTAACTCGTAACCACAATTTGGGCAGTGAGAGTTTGGCTTTGCTAAGCTCATTTTTTTGGGCGTTCGATAAATTACCACGTTCAAAAAACTGCCTATACAAAGCCCCAACACGCCCGATAAAATAAGTGCGGTTATAAAAACAAAACGTTCATCCATCATAATCTAAAAGTTGTTAAGTTTGTTTAGTCTTTTAATATGCGTTGCGCCGTAAAGTTCCAAATTTTCACTTATAGCGTCGTCTAAGCCGTGGCTAAGCGGTAAAAAAGCCAAGCCGTTTTCTTCCTTTTCTGCGTTTATAACGTCGTATAAAAAGCCAAATTTTTCGGGCATATTAACGTAAACGGCTTCCGGCTTATTATAAGTCGTAAGGTCTGGGTTGTTGCGAACAAGTTCTAACCCCCACTTTATAAAAGGACGGAAGTTTTCAAACACAAAGTCGTTTGCATCGATAGGCTCTGGGCGTTGCATAAACTTGGGAAGTTTACGGTTAACACGCCTAAATAGTGCACCCGACCTTTGCCCTGCGTCTTGCCTTACTTCTTCATCTTCATCGTAAAACTCGTTTTCTTCTTCAGGGCTTGCTTTTGAAAGGTCAGTAATTTCCTTTTCTTCCACTTCGGACTGGTTTTCGGCGTAATCGAAAGTAGTAAGTTCTTTGCGTTTAGCCTTTTCCTTTGCGTTAAGCACGAGCAGGTCGGCGGGCGTGTGGTCGAAAAGTTCACACTCGGACTTTACTACGCTATCAGATAAAACTCCGTAGCCAAACGGCAAATTATAAAACCCGATAGTCTTGCCACCCGTAACGAAGGAATAACAAGCAGTTTTTTCTTTAATATCAAGAAGAATAAAAGTGGCGTTTCTAAGTTTAGGATAAACGGCAATAGCGCCTTGAACGGCAGTGTTGCCGGCAAACGATACGACGGACACGTTTGCCCCACCACCGTTAACTGCGGAAACTGTTTTTGCAAGGACTTCCTTCTGAACGCCGAAAACGTTATATAACGCCGTCTGCTTGTTTTGACCAAGTAAAAGGTTGTTAAACTTAATGTCTTTGTAATTATTATAAATTGTTGCGATAGCAAGGTCTAAAGAGTATTCCATAGCCCTTTTTTGCATAACGGGTACTTTGAAAAGGTCGCTAAACACCACGTTATTAGGAAGCACCAACGCCGTCCTACCCGTAAAGGTCTTAGCGTGAAGTTTGACCACGTTTTTAAGCACTTCGTAAAACTCGTCTGTAAAGGGTTTTGCTTTATACATTTCCACTTGCACGGAATAATCCTTGCCGTTACTAACGTAAAAGCGAACGGTTTCGTAATCACCGTCTATAGAAATAACTTGCGAAAAAGTATTGTTAAATAAACTAAGCATTTTATCTCCTTTAGCTTTGTAGCCACTGTGTAATAGTACAGTAGCCGTCGGATAGAGCAACTCCAACCGTAAGCACGTGGTTGCCCTTAGTGTCGAAAATTTTAAGCAGTGCAACGTCGTTTGTAGCGCCAACAGCCGTGTTTAATATAAACTTGCCCGACTGCCCTACGCCTTGTTCAAAGGCGGTAAGGTCGCTTGCGAGGAGGACTGCGTCGCCTTGACTGTTGGCACAAATAGTTGTAAACTCTTGGGCAATAGCTTGCGCTTCAACCTGTTGGGAAAGTTTTGAAAGGGTTTTGGTTTTAAGGTTGGTTGAAAGCAAAATAACGCTTGTTAATAGCACGGAAAGTGCAACCAACATAAAAATTAACATAAGTGCCGTTTCGATAGCAACGCCACGCTTGCTCTGTTCGGGGGTAATAGTTAAACGTCTCATTTTGCGCCCCCTTTAGCAAGTGTGTAAATAACTTTGCCGTCAGAATCGGTAGCAGTAATCGAAAGGCTTGCCCCCGTACCATAGGCACATAAAACCGTTACCTTAAAAGTCTTTTTTTGCAAAATAGCACCTTGCAAAGTTTCGCCATCAAAAAACCCAGTAAAGTCGGCGTCGGTTTTTTGAATAAGAGTTAAAAATTCTTCAGCACTACTTGAATAGTCGTAACAGTCAATAGCGTTTTGACAAATAACGCTTATTTCAATGCCGTGCAAGTTGCTTTGGTCACGCTTGTGTGCGGAAGTTATAAAGGTAATCGCCGTTGCCGTAACGATAGTAATAATCAGAACGCTTACCACGACTTCCATAAGAGAGAAACCTTTTTTAAATGCACGCCTAAACATTGCCGTCCCCCCTTATAACGTCGTTAACGTGGGGGTTTATGGTAAACACGTAGCTTTTAGCTTGTCCGTCAAGCGTATACTTCGCAGTGCAAAAAAGCATAATCTCACCAGAAGCGTTCGGCGTGGCAAGTTCAAAGCTTAAAGCGTTTATATGTTCGGGGGTTACAGAAAGATTTCCAGAAACAAGCTTTCCAACCAACTTGCCGTTTTGAAAGGTTATTCCGTGCTCAATGCCGTTGTTCGTAGCAACGACCGTGCCGTCTTGAACGGTTATAACGCTACCAGCGGAAAGATGTTTTTCCACCCAACTATCAACCAAGGAGTCAACCAAAACAACGTCTTGCATATAGTTTAGGTTGCCAGTCGTTTGCCCTACTTTTTTGGCAGTCAGCGAAGAAAAACTAATTACCATAACACTGATAATAGCAACGACGCTAAGCACAACCGTCAATTCTATTAAGGTAAAACCTTTTTTAAGGCGATTGCTTTTTACCAAAATACGACACTCTCCCTTATAAAAATAATTATACATTTTTATTATACATTAAAAGGTGAATAATTTAAAGTAGTTTGCCAAACTTTTTGTTGGAAAAATCTAAATTTTTTTTGGCTAAATCTTATATAATTATCACACGAAACAGTAGGCCGTAAAAATTTAATATTCGTTTATACAAATTAAAAAGGAAGCAAAGTTTTGCTTCCTTTTTGGTTTTTTAATTATCGCTTGCGTATAATACGCCAACGAAAAACTTTTGCTTAAACCTAAGCGTTCACAATTTTGTATACGGTTACACCGGTTGCCAAATCAGCATAGTCTTCAGAAGCCTTAGTGTAAGCCGTTGCACTTGCAACGTCAGGTGCTGCGGTAAGAGCAGTCAACTTGCTACCAGAAACGGTATACCAATAAGCAGTGTTGTCTGCTTCATATTTGATATAGAAAGTTTCGTCTGAAAGGTCTGCATCTTCAACTACTAAAATGGTGGTTAACGCATTAGAAGCAGTTTGTAATGCAGCGCTTTGTTTTGCCTTTTTGGTTACGCCTGCGAAGGTAGGAATCAAAACTGCAGATAAAATAGCGATAACTGCAATAACGATAACTAATTCAACAATGGTAAAACCTTTTTTGTTGTTTCTTTTCATTTTTATTTTCTCCTAAAAATTTTATTTACTACGCCCGCAGTTTGCGGGCATAGGTAGGTTTTTATACTATATTATGCTTGGTTAGAGTAAACAACGGTTTGAGTAGTAATCATTATACCAGATGCGTCATAACCAGTAACTATAATAGAGTTTTTAGAGTTAGCAGCGTTAGACAATTGATATACTTCATCATACACTCTATAAATATCTCCATCCTTCCAAATCATAGCACTGTTTATTTCTGCGTAATCTCCTGTAGGCTTAACATCACCTTGAACGAATACACACTTAAATAAACCAGTATTAATACTACCAAGCTCTTCGGCGTCAAGCGTAACAGTAAGTGGTCTAGGATAGCCACCAGCGCCACCCTCCTTGGTTACCCAATATTCAACGCTTACAACATAAGTTGCAACGTTTGCATTTTGGTGGTTAACAATAATTTCAGAACTCATAGTAGCGTTTGCATCTATTAATGTGGTAGAAATATCAATTTTAGATAAACTTGCAGTTGCCTTAAGTTCAACAGCTTGGTCGTTTGCCAAAGCGCCTTCCTTGCCGTAGTTGTTGCTTAAACCAAATGCTTGAACATTTGCCGAAGCAATTAACGCACCACTTAAAGAATTGTTAGTATTAACTACTACAGCACCTTTGGGAGCTGAACAACCACCAACAAATCCTCCGGCATTTTTAGACTGAACTGAGCCATTCATTACACAATTGGTAATAGATAATTTAGCAGCGTTACCGTTAATATAGCCAACATAGCCACCAGTATAAGCATTATTTGCCACGTTAATAATTTTAGCATTATTGCTTACTTTATTGATATTAAGAGTTACATCATTTTCAATAGTTGCTGCATTTGAAGTAAACGCATAGGAAACAAGCGCACCATAATGTGCAGAGGAAACGTTAAGTTGACCAGCTAATACTATTGAGTCAAATTCAACGTTCTTTACGCCGTCGTCGGGAATAGTATTAACGACGCCTGCAACACCTGAGTAACAATTGAAATTAATACTTCCGTTGTAAAGCTTAAAGCTTTTAACTTTTTGGAACAAATATTTTTCAACATTAACAATAGCCTTACCGCCAAGGTCAATATTTAATGATTGTTCGGTAGAAGCAAGTACCACATAGTACTTTTCAGCAACTATTTCAGACATATCAATATTGTCAATTAGCTTAAAGTATGCCGTGCCATTAATAGCGACATCAGCAATGTTAATAAATTGTTCAGCAGTTTCGATTAAATAGGGATCGTTTTCAGCACCTATGCCACCTGCAAATAAGGTAGCGCCTTGTTTAATTTCTTCAAACGCTTCAACGTCTGCAACGTCTTCGTATACCTTATCAATCGCATCAGCAACTACTGATTCAACGGTTACTTGTGCAAATGCAGCAACAGCCTTTACTTCTGCAGTTTTTTCTGCAACGAAACGACCAGCTTGAATTGCAACGAAGTCGATTTTGCCGTATGCGTGGAAAGATTGGTCTTTAATAGCAATAATGTTAACAGAGCCACCATCACTAAAGTAATCAACAGAAGCGTTTGGTGCGTTAACAACCAAGTCGCCACCGTTGGTACGGATAGTAACTTCGTTGGTAGAATTGTAAGCGTTGTCTTCAGTACCATAAGTAACAGTGCCTACGGCAATTTTACCAGTATCAAGACCTAAACCGTCTTTAGCTGCCAAAGTGTCAACTGCAGGACCGTTATAATAAGTAGAATAAGTGGTACTTACGTCTTTATTAGAGATAACCCAAAGTTGATGATTATCAGCAGATACTATTTGAGTGTTGGGTATGTATTGTTTGTTACCGTCGTTAATATAGCAGAAAACGTTGTTTGCGCTATCCCAAACGATTGCGTTGCCAGCAGCACTTGCATTGATTTTAGCAACGTCATAACCAGCTTCAGCAGCAATTTCCAATGCTTCACTCATTGTTTCGGGTTTACCGTTTACAATGCTATCAGTAGCTAATGCTGTGTTAAGGTTTCTAACAACTTGCGTATCGGCACTAATCTTTGCCTTTTTAATTACGCTTGAGAAGGTAGGAATCAAAACAGCTGCTAAAATAGCAATAACGGCGATAACGATTACTAATTCAACAATCGTAAAGCCCTTTTTGTTTTGTCTTTTCATTTTGTTTTCTCCTTAATTTAATCTATTATGCCCGCAGTTTGCGGGCATAATTATGTTTTTACTTTGTTAATTAAGCCAACGTAATAGTAATAACTGAACTTGCGCCAGTTCCTACCCTTTGCACGTCAAGAACCTTACCATCACTTCTATTTCTTAATCTAATTAAATCTCCCCATTGAGCATCAGTAATATCATACCAATTAACGCCTTGGAAGGTACCGCCAGAAATAACTATTTCAACTGATTTTGCAGATGCATGAATATCAAAATATTCTACGTTGTTAGTTCCACCTAAAGTGATACCATCCGTTTTTGTGGTGTGGTTAACGAACACAAAGTCACCACCGTTAATGGTTAACTTATTGTAGCCATTGTTAAATACAGAAAGCCAGTATCCTGTATAACTACCACTTTCAACTTTAATTGCACTCGTACCACCTGCCTCGCCAGGATTACCAAAGAAGAAGTTTGCATAGCCGTCTGGGTTAGAAGTAATAACAGATTCACAATCAGTAAGAACAACCTCACTATTACCGCCATAAACGCCTACAAATGAGCCGTTTAGAAGAGCAGCACTCACGTTATTAAGGTTTGCCTTTGAACCACCGTATACAGAAATGCCTACACCGCCTTCAAAACTAGACGCCAATTCTTGTTCGCTCGTGAACATTGACAAATTCAAACCATTAACGTTAAGGGTTGCCTTGTCGCTTGCTCTAATACCAACCTTAATTTGCTTTCCATCAGAAGCTGAGTCAGTGCTACCGTCGTTTGACAATTTACCACCGTTAAGGTTAAGGATAACGCCTTCGCCATTAACTGCAACAGGAATACCACGAAGTTTTTCAGTATTGGTGATAGAAGAATCGCCAAGTTCTAAGGTGATTTCGCCCTTAGTAACGTCAATAGGCGTACCGTTAAAGTTTATACTTTCGTCAACGTAAAGTGTTTGTTCGCCACCCTTGTTTAACGCTGAGTTAAGGTCTTGAATGTTTGATTTCGTCTTTACCACGTTCGCAGTAGGACAATCAGCGGCAACTTTATCTGCAACCGTTTCGTTTGAAACAGCAAAATACCAAGTGTTGCCAAGAGCAGGATAGCCTTCTTCAGAAGCGAATCTTACAGCGTAAGTTTCGTCAACTAAAAGAATTTGGTTTGTGGTAGATTCCCAAACGTAGAACCAACCGTTAGTGGTGGGGTTTAAGTTAGAGATTACGTAACCGTCTTCTTTAAGAGCTTTGATTACCGCCTTAAAATCTTCAGGAGTGCCGTTAACAACTTCATCAACAGACAAGGTTGTGTTCATATTTCTAACAACTTGCGTATCGGCACTAATCTTTGCCTTTTTAATTACGCTTGAGAAAGTAGGAATCAAAACAGCTGCTAAAATAGCAATAACGGCGATAACGATTACTAATTCAACAATCGTAAAGCCCTTTTTGTTTTGTCTTTTCATTTTGTTTACTCCTTATTAAATTAAAATTGCTTAAAGCATTTAATAACAGTTCTTTATTTTATTAAAGGATTACTAATAAACCGATTAATAAAACGATTGCAGCACAGCCACCAACGATTGAGTAGCTTACAGCAGGTTTAACAGTTCTGTTCATCAATTCTTTCCAATTAATCTTCTTGAAGTTTGACCAAAGATTAATGAAGAACATTTTGATGCTGTTCCAAACTTTTTTGAAACTAAACTTTGCCTTCTTAGCCATTTTATTTTTCTCCTTTTACTATTTTTTAATGCCCACTTGCCTAAATTACAAATGAGTATACCTTTTATGATAATATAATACTCTATTTTTCTTGGTTTGTCAATAATTATAGCGAAAAATGTCAAAATAAATTGAAAATTATTGACTTTTTTGCCTTTATTTTCCAAACAAATGTTCAAACAAAGTGTAGGAACTTTGTCGATGAAAACGTGTTTATGCGTGCTAACGGCAATAGCGTTGCCTTTATGATTCAATCATTAAACAACATATAAAGCATATAAAATATATATGTGCAAGGCGTGTGAATTATAGCACTAAAATTTTATTAAGCGGGTATTCGTTTGATGCGCCTTACTATTTTAGCTTGTTTTCGACAAGAATTGCGCTTATTATATGATACATTATTGTATTTGTCAAGCAAAGTAATACATTTTTGCATAGAATATTTAATATGCAGTGGGATTTTAAAAACAACAAAATAGCCGAAATCAGAAAGGCTAAAAAACTTACGCAACGGCAACTTGCCAAAAAACTTGGCACAAGTCAGCCCAATCTTTCACGTTGGGAAAAGGGCTTGGTTATACCCAGCGTCGTTGAGTGTTGGAGAATTGCCGACTTTTTTGACGTTTCTATTGACGTTTTGTGTGGTAGAAAAGAATATTAACCCCCCCACCGAGTAATCCATATATAAAAGCCTTGTTTTAACACACTAATTGTTAAAACAAGGCTTTTTTGTTTATTTTTATCAAAATATTGACTTTTTGTAGGCGATTAACACTTACCCTACTATTTGCTTAAACCTTTTAGAAGTTCCTTAATATCTTTAAGCAAGTCTTCAGTGGTGGGGTTTGCAAGACGCTCTGCCTTAGCTTTTGCTTCTGCTTCGGCTTTAGCCTTTTCTTCAGCATCTTTTGCAAGGCGTTCTTTTTCTTCTAAAAATTCCTTAATGGTTTGTTGGTTAATCTTTTTGCCTTGTGCTTTTAACGCTTTGCGTTCTTCTTTGGTAAGCATACTCTTCTTTAGCTTAGAAAAAAGGTTTGCGTTGTTTTCGTTTAGTTTGTTAATTGCCTTTACGATAATAAAAAGCACCAATGCGATAAGCAAGAAGTTGATTATTGCGTTTATAAAAGCACCCCAATCAATATAAATAGAGTTGGCAAGGTCAACCGTTTGCGCACCGGTTACCGAGTCGGTTACGGTTGCCTTTTTTAAGAAGGTTAAAATACCTTCTAAACTACTGCTACCGAATATTAGCGCCAATATCCAGTTGATAATGGGCTTTAAAACAAAGTTGGACAAGCCGTTTACGATTGCCGTAAACGCACCGCCGACGATTACGCCGACCGACATATCCAACACGTTGCCACGGGTTATAAACTTTTTGAACTCTTCAAAAAACTTTTTCATAAGTTGCTCCTTTGTAATTTTTTTATTTTTAGCAAGCGGTTGTGCTTGCTTTTATTCGCTTTTTTCTTCCGATTTATCCAAGCCAACGTCGGTCGTTTGCTCGGAGGTTTTTTGCTGGGCTTTTGGGGTTTTAACTTTGTTAAAGTTAAACACGTTGTTAAGCACCCTATCTAAGCCAAACGACAAACATATTCTGCAAAACTTTACGTCAGAATACTTGTTAAGGAAGTGGTAAATTAGTTTAGTGATATAAAAAGCAATCACCGCAGAGACAGTGCCTACGATTAGCCCTGCAATAACGTCCGTCGTATAGTGCACGATTAAATATACTCTTGTAAACGCCATTACGAAGGCAAACGGAAGCGCCGTCCAGCTCCACTTTTTATCGCAAGCGATAAATAGCGCCACGAAAAACGCCGTTGCACTGGTGGTATGCCCCGATGGAAACGACCTTTCACTTTCCATATATGCGCCAACCTGTTGCCAAAAGTCAGTATAAGCGGGGTCGGTATAAGGTCTGGGACGTGCAACCAAGGGTTTAAGCGTGATGTTGGTAAATATAGTACCAACGGCAATCGCACCAAGCATACACACACCAATCTTTCTCGTTTTAGAAAAACACATTAATATAACCGACGCTACAATAAACGCCATACCGCCGTCGCCAAGAAAAGCAAAAAACTCACTAACCCACGTTAAAAATCCGCATTTTATGCCGTTCATTGCCGTAAACACAGCGCCGTCAAGACCTGCAAACGTCGTATTTAACCACTCTGCCATAATCTTTCTCCTAAAAAAATTATTCTTTTTCCTTTTCGCACACCATTTTAACGAACTCTTTGACGGCAAACGTCATACTGTCGTTTTTAGGTAGCGCAAGCCCTATCGCCCTCGTTGGAAGGCTTGGGTTTGTTTTTATTTCTATTAAACTTTTTTCTTCTTCAAGTTCGTGAACAACAAACTCCCTTGGAATACACGCTATACCAAGCCCCGACTTAGCAAGTTCGGTCATAAGTTCTAAACTTGCAAGTTCGATTTCAGGGTGAAGATGTATGCCTTGCGAGTGCGCAAACGATACGATTGCCTGCCTTGTTGCCGTAGACAACTCAAGCATTAGCAAGGGATAGTCTTGCAAACTTTTAAGGTCAACCACGCCCGTCGTAAGATGATTAAACTTGGGGCTTGCCACAAAAGTGTCGTGCAGTTGCATAACGGCACTTGATAGGTCTATTTCACTATCGTCAAGGGGTAGATTAACAAACCCTATATCCCCTTTTTTATGCTTTAAAAGTTCAACCGTTTCACTTGACGTACAGTTTTGAAGCACCAAGTTTACGTCGGGATACTTTTCGTGATAGCGCTTTATATACGGCAATAAAAAGTGTGTGCTAACCGTGTCAGAAGCACAAATCCTAATAATGCCCGTAGCCGTATCTTTAAGTTCCGAATACTTGCTTTCAACTTGGTCGAAGATAGCAAGCGCCTTTTCAACGAGCGGAAATATTTGTTTGCCACCCGTTTCTGAAAGTTCCATACCCTTGCGAGTGCGGACGAAAAGTTGACCACCAAGCTGGATTTCAAGTTGCTTGATTTGTTGGGATACTGCAGGTTGAGATATGTAAAGTTCTTCCGCCGCCTTGGTTAAACTTCCACACTTGGCAACCGTATAAAACACTCTGTATAACTCTAAATCTACCATACTTACCGCCTTATTTGCCTACGCAAAACTTTGAAAATATGTTGTTTATAATTTCTTCAGTTGCCGTTTTGCCCGAAATTTCACCCAAAGCATCCCAACCGTCTTTAACGTCTATCGCCACAAGGTCAAGCGAAACAGTACCCAAGGCTCTCAGCGCTGTTTGCAAGCATTGCTTAGCCCTTGATAAAGCGTCAAAGTGCCTTTCTTCACACAAAAAGTCGCCCGTTACGTCTATTCCACTTGCGACCGAACGATTATAAAGTTCGGTGCGAAGAGCGTCTATATTATCCTTTTTAAGTGCCGATACGTATAGGTCTGCACGTGGATGCTTAAAGTCTGAAATATCCGTTTTATTTACTACCACCAACACGTTTTTGCCTTCGGTCATATCCAAAACGGCTTGGTCGCTTGAATCAAAGTTGCTGCCGTCAATTATACACAAAAGCAAGTCGCTTTGATTTAAAATTCTTTTTGATAGTCCTACGCCAAGTTCTTCAATTTTATCGTCAGACTCCCTAATGCCTGCCGTATCCGACAAGTTAAAACGAACGCCGTTAATCTCTATAACGCCTTCTACGACGTCACGAGTAGTGCCCGCCACCGAAGAAACGATAGCCTTATCGTAGTTAAGCAAGGCGTTTAGCGTAGAACTTTTACCCGTGTTCGGTTTGCCTATTATACCCACGTTAACGCCGTTTTTAAGCACTCTACCCACACGGTAGGTTTTAAGCAAGGCGTCAAGTTCGGCAATACACTCTTTAAGAACCTTTTCTGCATTGTAGGTTGACGGGGCTTCCAAATCTTCTTCAGGGAAGTCCATATCCACGTCTATTTGCGAAAGAAGGTCGGTTAATTTGTCTTGCAAACCGTTTACTTGATTCAAAAGCTTCTCTCGATACAAATAATACCCCGCACGCACACCGCTTTGCGACTCACTATTTATCATATCGATAAGCCCTTCAGCAGAAGATAGTGAAAGTTTGCCGTTCATAAACGCACGCTTGGTAAATTCACCGTTGGTTGCAGGGCGAACGCCTAACGAAAAAATCTTTCTAAGTATACCTTGCGTGATAGCAATACCACCGTGACAGTGGAATTCAACGGTATCTTCACCCGTAAAACTAAAAGGGGCTTTAAAATAAACGCACATGCCAAAATCAGAAAAACCGTCTGCGATAATTTCACCCACGTACATAACGTTGGGCTTAAAGTCACAGACAGCCGTCTTGCCCGTGGGCTTAAACATTTTTCGCGCCACGGATAGCGGAGTGCTTCCGCTTATTCTGATTACTGCAACGCCACTTGCCACGTTACCCGTGGATAGCGCCGCTATGAGTTCGTTTACCATAAAACTCCTTAACGGTTTTTATCGGAAAATTCTTCAAAGGGGTCTTCGTTTTTACGATTTTCTTTATTAGGGTATTCATCAAAGGGACTCGTTTGATTTTGCGAATAACCACTGTGTGGATTGTAGCCGTTATAATAACTTTGATATTTATTTTTAATATAACTTGCATAGTCCATTGGGCGATTCTTTCTGATTGCAAAAACGAAGAAAGGGAACAATCCAAAGAAAGACATAACCGCCGCCACAACGTAGTGCTGAATCCAAAACTTTCTAAACAAAGCAATAAACACGTTTAGGGTAATTAGCACTTCAGCAAAACTTAAAAGAGAAGTAAACGTGCTTGCTACGTTTAATATTGCGATAAGAAGGCTAATGTTGGGGTACGGATATATAATAGCGTTAGTAACGTATATGCCACCGCCCGTCCAGTATGGAATAATATTATCGGCAAGCACTTCCGCACCTTCGCCAACATATACCATACCACCGCTTAAAAAGTAGCCCACTATGGGAAAATCGGTAATAAAACTATATGCCAAATTAAAAACTTCTATAACGGTAATAAGCACCGTAAAAAGCACGGCAAGATTTCTGAACGGTCTGCCGAAAAATCTGTATTCTGCAACTAACATACACACGGGGTATATCCAAAGACCCGGAAACCAAGCCATCCACGCTTTGCTTACACCGTTGCGTTTTGCAAGCGTATACACACCGATAGAACGGAACAAATATATAGCCAAAGCAATTGCAATAGTTAGCACACCCGTAAGAATAACCGCCCAATCAGGCAAGGTTTGAGTAGTACCCATTATGGAAGAATAAAATATAACTTTACCCATCAAAATCTCCAAATCATTTATTGGTTAGGTTAAAGCCTAACCTATCTATTAGTATGCTCTTGCAAAGATAACCTTATGCTTAGCGGGTTTACCACAAATAGCACACTTTTCAGGAACACCTTCTTCGTCAACCATAACCCTTGCGGTCGCTTGAGCGTATTCTTTAACTTTGTCTTCACACTCTCTACAACCACACCAGCCTGCTTTTACGAAGTTTTTGTTTTCAACGCCAGCCAAAATACCGTCTAAACTGTCCGCTTCAACTACTCTGCCGTCACGGTTTGCTTTAGATTTCTCAAACAACGCCTTTTGTATATCAACCAAAAGCGTTTTAACGACGTCAGCCAAGGCGTCCATACTAACCGTTTGCTTTTCAAGATTATCACGTCTGCAAAGAACAACTTGGTTGTTTTCAATATCTCTCGGACCAACTTCAATGCGTAGGGGCACGCCCTTCATTTCCCACTCGTTAAACTTCCAACCGGGACTCATATCACGCATATCGACTTCGGCACGAATATCTAAGGCACGTAACGCACTTTCTAATTCTTTAGCCTTTTCGTTTACCCCGCCCTTATGCGCAGCAATAGGAACGATGATAACTTGCACGGGCGCAACCTTCGGCGGAAGCACCAAACCACGTTGGTCGCCGTGCGCCATAATTAAACCACCTATCATACGGGTAGACGTACCCCAACTGGTAGTATAACCGTGCTTTTGAGTGCTATCTTTGTCTAAAAATTTAATATCAAACGCCTTAGCAAAATTTTGACCAAGATAGTGCGAAGTGCCCACCTGCAAGCTTTTGCCGTCAAGCATCATGGCTTCCAAGCCAAAGGTCGCAACTGCACCTGCAAACTTCTCTTTATCCGTCTTTCTGCCCGTAAACACGGGTATAGCAAGCGTTTTTTCAAAGAACTCTTTATACACGTTAAGCATCTTGATAGTTTCGTCCATCGCTTCTTCTTGGGTGGCGTGCACGGTGTGACCTTCTTGCCACAAAAACTCACTCGTTCTAAGGAAAGGGCGAGTGGTCTTTTCCCAACGCATAACGTTACACCACTGATTCATAATCACGGGCAAATCACGATAAGACTGAATCCACTTAGCGTACATAGTGCCTATAACCGTTTCACTGGTCGGACGAATAGCGAGCGGTTCTTCAAGTTTACCGCCACCGGCGTGCGTTACAACGGCAACTTCGGGGGCAAAGCCTTCAACGTGCTCTGCTTCCTTAGTGAAAAAACTCATAGGGATAAGAAGCGGAAAGTATGCGTTTTTAGAGCCTGCTTTTTTAAAGCGAGCGTCCATATCCTTTTGAATATTTTCCCAAATAGCGTAACCGTACGGGCGAATAA
This sequence comes from Christensenellaceae bacterium, assembly GCA_045542055.1. Classification (GTDB taxonomy): domain Bacteria; phylum Bacillota; class Clostridia; order Christensenellales; family Borkfalkiaceae; genus UBA1259. The sequence continues at coordinate 34,251 of JAZQKH010000029.1, forward strand.
CCATCGTACCCTTGACGGGGCCGTAGTCAACTAATTCGGTTTTTAAGACCACGTCGGTATACCATTGAGCGAAATTTTGGTCAATGTTTGCTATTTGCGTTACAAATTGTTTGCCGTCCATAATAATCTCCGTAGGATAAATTTAAAAATTTTTACACATATATTATACACTGACAACCCTTAGATATCAAGTTTTTTATTATAATTTACCTTAAAAAAGTTGAAAAATACTTGAAAATATGCTTGTGTTATTATATAATGTATTCATATTAAATTTACGCTTTAATTACAGCGTGCTTTGGAGGAATTATGTCAGACTTAAAACAGCTAACAGTTAACTCGATTAGAATGCTTTCGGTTGAAGCCATCCAAAAAGCAAACTCTGGTCACCCAGGTATGCCACTTGGCGCTGCACCCATCGGCTATTCTATTTTTACCAATATGGTTTTTAACCCAAAGGATACTTCGTTTGATAATAGAGATAGATTTGTCCTTTCAGCAGGTCACGCTTCTATGCTTGACTACTCTTTATATTATCTTTTCGGCTTCGGTCTTAAAAAGGAAGAACTTATGAACTTCCGCCAATACGGTAGCCGTACCGCAGGTCACCCCGAATATGAAGTATGCCCCGGTGTTGAAACTAGTACCGGCCCGTTGGGTCAAGGCGTTGCAAACGCAGTTGGTATGGCTATTGCCGAAAACTACCTTGCAAACAAGTTTAACAAAGAAGGCTTCCCCATCGTTGACCACTACACCTACGCTTTAGCGGGCGACGGCTGTATGCAAGAAGGTATTGAAAACGAAGCCGCTTCTCTTGCAGGTGCACTTAAACTCGGCAAGTTAATACTTTTCTACGACGATAACGACGTTACCATTGAAGGTAGCACTGATATTACCTTTACCGAAGACGTTGCTAAACGCCACCAAGCACTCGGTTGGCAAGTTATTAAAGTTGCAGACGCTAACGACGTCGGTGCATTAAACCGTGCTATTAAAAAGGCTAAGGCTGAAACTGAAAAGCCTTCGCTTATTATCGTTAAGTCAACAATCGGCTACGGTTCGCCACTCGCTGGCAAAGCAAGTTGCCACGGCGCACCCTTAGGTGAAGAAAATATCAAAGCTTTAAGGGAAACTTTGGGCTGGGACTACGCTCCTTTTGAAGTTCCCGAAGAAGTATTCAGACATTGCAGAAGATTCGGCGCTAAGGGCAAACGTGCTCAAAAAGCGTGGAAGGCTATGTTTAACGAATACGCTAAAAAATACCCCGAACTTGCAAGCGAATACGTTGCTTGGCAATCGGGCAAGCTTCCTAACCTTGCTGAAATTGAAGATTTGTGGAAGTTTGAAAAGGACGATGCTTCACGTGGTTACGGTGCAACCGTTCTTAATAAATTGGAAAAATATATCCCCAACCTTATCGGTGGTAGTGCCGATTTAGCACCCGCAAACAAATCAAATATGAAGGCTCGTGCAGACTTCTTACCCGAAAACAAAACGGGCTCTAACATGCACTTTGGTATTCGTGAACACGCTATGGCGGCTATCGTGAACGGTATGTATTTGCACGGCGGACTTATCCCCTACTGCGCAACATTTGCAGTATTTAGCGACTATATGAGAAACGCTATGAGAATGTCTGCTATTATGAAACTTCCCGTAACGTATGTTTTAACTCACGACTCTATCGGCGTTGGCGAAGACGGACCTACCCACCAACCTATCGAACACCTATCTTCACTACGTGCAATGCCTGATATGAGGGTTTATCGCCCCGCAGACGGTAGGGAAACCACTGCCGCTTGGATTAGCGCAGTTACGGGCAAAACTCCTTCTTGTTTGTTCTTGTCAAGACAAACCTTGCCTATGCTTGAAGGCACTGGCACTAACGCTTTCAAGGGCGGTTACGTTTTGGTTGAAAGCGAAAAGAAGACCCCCGATATCATCTTAATGGCTTCTGGTAGCGAAGTTTCACTTATCGTAAACGCCGCTAAAGCACTCAAGGAAGAAGGTATAGACGCAAGGGTCGTTTCAATGCCTTGTATGGAAGACTTTGAAAAGCAACCTGCTAAGTATAAAGAAAGTGTGCTTCCCTCTAAGGTAAGAGCAAGACTCGCAGTTGAAGCAGGCGCTACGATGAGTTGGTATAAGTACGTTGGTCTTGACGGCGACGTGCTTGGCGTAGACAACTTCGGCGCATCAGCCCCTTGCAAAGTATTGTTTGAAAAACTCGGCTTTACCGTAGATAACGTCGTTGCTAAAGCAAAAGCCTTGTTAAACAACTAATCGTCGCAACCTTGCGATTGCACTAAAGATAAAACGCCCCACGGAAACTCCGTGGGGCGTTAATATTTGCTAAATCGCATTAAAAAGGGAGCAACCGGCGTTGCTCCCTTGTGTATCTTTATTAAGTTGTAAACTTGCCGTCACTACCGTTTATGGCCTGCTTAGTCTCACTAAAATCCCTTTCGGGCTCTTATAATTAGCCTACGGATTCTTTAAGGCAAGAGATTGAACTGTTGATTGGTCTTACCTCCCTTTATTTCCTCTTAAAATTAAACTGTACATTGGACCACCCTCCTTTAATTTATTTTGGTGTTGCGAACTCTGTTCACCGGTCCAACCCTCCTTAGAGTTATTTCTTTTGTCACCTATATTCTATTATACGTTACGCTTCAAGTCAATATGTTTTTAAAAAATTTTGTTAACTTTATTTTTAAAAACCCCCTTGATTTTAAAAGCGATTTATGAGATAATATTTTTGTTGGGTGGCTTTTCGCTTCCTTTTTTTGTGTAAAATTATAACCGCAAGCATTGTTTTGCTTGCGGTTTTTTGTCTTTTTAGCCTTTTATTTCTTTAAATATTCATATAAAGCGTTTACGCCAGAGTTTATGTCGTTATAAACGCTTTCAAAATCACCCGTCCAATATGGGTCGGATACGTCTGCCGTACTCCCCGTAAACGAAAGAAGTTTAACAACCTTATTAAGCGGGTCTCCACTAAGTATTCGCTTTGCGTTCCTAACGTTAGTGTCGTCCATACACACAAACAAGTCGTATTCGTCGTAATCGGAAGGCTTAAGCGTATTAGCATACTTGCCGGAACAATCTATATTTAGACTATTTAATATCCTTCTAACGGGTGGATACACGGGGTTGCCAAATTCTTCACTGCTGGTTGCCGAAGACTTAATTAAAAACCCACTCGCCTGCCCCTTTTTGACAGCAAGGTCTTTTAATAAAAACTCCGCCATAGGCGACCGACAAATATTACCGTGACAAACAAACATTATTTTATTCATACGTTCTGCTCCAAAGTTTTTTTCTACTACATAAATAACTTCCGTCAATGCAAGCAAACCCGTCGTTTTCTTTTTTAACCAGCAAGCAATTGCCGATGAAGTTGCTAATATTTAGCAAGCATAGAGCCTTTTGATGTCCTTTCGTGCTATGCTGAAAGCCTTTTTATGCTGAGAGTAAATTCCTTTAAGTTTATTGTTAGTAAATAAGTTCCCGATTCGGTAATGTATTCATCATACGCTACGTATCCGTCAACGTCGATTACCGCCAACTTATACGCCATACCTAACTTTGGATAAAACGAAGGGATATCAACGTAGGGGTCGTTTATCTTTCCTTGTGCTATAAACTCGTACTCAAACAAATAGGGGGTTGCACTACTTGCTGGGGTAAGTTCGTTATTTTTACCCCACTCCACTTGACAGTAATAACTCGCAGTGTCGTAGTCTTGCAATTCAAGCCTTAACACGTAAGTTTTTGCGTTAAAATATATTTTATAAATTCCCCCAACGTGTACATGCACCTGAGAGGGCATTAAACTGTCATAGTAAACCAACTTATCCATTATATTCGGCTCAACCGTCATCTTATAATGCCCCATATGCGAAGTGTTATAAAAGCCGATAGATGCACCAAGTGGAATTTCTTTTTGAATATAATACTCGTTTGTTGTAACGTCCAAAGTCATAGGGGTATACGAGTAATTATCCAAAGAAACGTGAATATTAAGTTCGCAACTTTTTATAGTTTCGTAAACGGGCGTGTCAATATCGCCCATTTTTATCAAGTCAATTGCAAAAGTTTCCACGTCTAAAACAACGTTATAAATGCCTTGTTTTTTTACAGTTATTTGCAAAGCAGAGCCTTGACTTCCATACTCAATTTCAGCGTACTCTTGGTCGGCAGTATCACTCATTATTACGTATAATTGCCCTAAATCTCCGTGCCTTTTATAATAAATAACTTGCAGAAAGTCTTCTTCGTATAAATAAACATTATGATAAACACGTTTATTTTCGTTGTCTTTGTCGAGCGTAAACGGTCTGCTCGTAGTATAGTTACCATTAATTTCAGTAACCAAATCTACCGACTTTGAAGTATAATAGGTCTCGCCTTCAATATAAAAGTTGTCATCTTCAGCAGTTGGCACGAACTCACTTAGGTCAACTGAATTATCAATTTGTGGAAGCTCACCGTCATTGCCGTCATCATTAAAAATATCACAGCCAACGAACGCTATTGAATTAATAATTAGCAACAAGGTCAAAATTAAATATAAAAATTTTCTTTTCATTTAAAAGCCCCCTTTGTTCTTTTTTTTATTCTACCACAAAAGCCCCTTTCCCGTCAATAGCAGTCTACTTGTGGTTTTTTCGTCTCTTGCCCATGCTTTAACTTCTTCAAGTCTTGGCTCTACTCTTTCTAAATATCTCTTTGTGGGTCGCTCTTCACTCACACCTTTCACTTCCCTTAAAAAACCAAAAGCACCTAAACGCTTCGTTCGGTGCTCTATCTTTCTATTACTATACTAATTTATTAATCTCTTATTTTTTTATTTTAATTTTTTATAATAAAGTCGGAGGCCAAGCGGTCTTAGGAAGACAATGTCATAAATCAACTCCTTGGCTCACAGAACGACATGGCTACGATCCGACTTTAAAAAACCAAAAGCACCTAGACGCTTCGTTCGGTGCTCTATCTTTCTATTACTATACTAATTTATTAATCTCTTATTTTTTTATTTTAATTTTTTATAATA
>JAZQKH010000030.1:0-58127 GCA_045542055.1 Christensenellaceae bacterium
TACAAAAGCTACACGAATATATTAACTATTACAACAATGAAAGAATATCTTTAAAATTGAAAATGAGTCCAGTAAAATACCGAACTCAATTCCAATATATTTAATTTAATTTTTTGTCTAAACTTTTGGGTTCACATCAAACGAGTGGGCTTTAAGATTATCAAAAACTATTACTTTTCAACCTTAATGGTTCTAACCTTAATTATACCTTCAAGTGAAGAAATGTGCTCAATTGACTTTGCAGAAACTTCTTCGTCAACGTCAACTAGCGTAACTGCGTAATCGCCACGGCTCTTATTAGAAAGGTTGGCAATGTTAATGCCTTCACTGCCGATTACAGAAGTTATTTGTGCAAGTATGTTAGAAATGTTTTGGTGAAGTATAACCAATCTGTTTTCGGTAGTGTTCGCCATAACGCAAGCGGGGTAGTTAACACTGTTAACAACGTTGCCGTTTTCAATATAGTCAACTAGTTGTTTAGCAGCCATTACCGCACAGTTGTCTTCCGCTTCTTCGGTTGAAGCGCCAAGGTGAGGGATGCAAACGATATTTTCAACGCCGATAATTTCGTCTGCAGGGAAATCGCAAATATATCTTGCAACCTTATTTGAATTTACAGCGTCGATAATTGCTTGGTTGTCAACAAGTTCGCCACGTGCACAGTTAATAATAACTACGCCGTCCTTCATCTTAGCAAGCATGTCGGCATTTATAAAGCCTTTGTTTTGGTTGGGGATATAAGGTATGTGCATAGTAATATAATCACAAGCACTAACAAGTTCGTCAAGATTTTTAACTACTTGAACGTGTGTGGATAATCTAAGAGCGGCTTCAACGGATAAGAAGGGGTCGTAGCCTATTACCTTCATACCGAGTTTATCTGCAGAGTTTGCAACGAGTGCACCGATAGCACCCAACCCGATAACGCCAAGTTTTTTGCCTAAAATTTCTTGACCCGCAAAATTAGATTTACCCTTTTCAACGAGTTTGCCAACTTCTTCGCCCTTGCCTTTAAGCGTTTTAACCCAGTCGATAGAGTCAACAATCTTTCTGCTACCAAGCATAAGTGAAGCGATAACTAACTCTTTAACAGCGTTAGCGTTTGCACCGGGGGTATTAAAAACTACTACGCCAAGTTTAGCGTATTCGTCAACTGGAATATTATTAGTGCCAGCACCCGCTCTTGCAACCGCAACGGTGTTTGCTTCGGGGGTGTAGTCGTGCATTTTAAAAGAACGAAGAATAATACCGTCAGGGTTCTTGCAATCGGCTGAAACGTTATATTTATCGTTAAATATGCCGTTAATTACTGGACTTATAGTGTTAAGCGTCAAAATATTTTTCATTATTTGTTCTCCAATTCAAATTTCTTCATAAAGTCGATAAGCGCTTTTACGCCTTCAACGGGCATAGCGTTGTAGATAGAGGCTCTCATACCACCTGCTAAACGGTGACCCTTTAGTGATACTAAACCGGCAGAAGAAGCTTCTTTTATAAACTTAGCGTCTAATTCTTCGCTTGGTGAAACGAAAGGTACGTTCATAATGGAACGGTCTTTAACGTTAACCTTGTTGGTATAGAATTTAGAGTTGTCAATAAAATCGTAAAGCATTTTGGCTTTTTCTTCGTTAATTTTTTGCATTACGGGAACGCCACCCATAGCTTTAAGCCATCTGAAAACTAACATAGAAACGTAAATGGGGAAGCAAGGTGGGGTGTTGTATAAACTGTCGTTCTTATCGTGAATAGCGTAGTTAAGCATGGTGGGGCAAATAGCACTAGCGTTGCCAAGTAAATCTTTTCTAACTATTACAATCGTAACGCCTGCGGGTGCGATATTCTTTTGCGCACCTGCGTAAATCAAACCAAACTTATTAACGTCAACTTCTTCACTTAAAATACAACTGCTCATATCGGTAACGAGCGTAGCGTCCGTTTTGGGAAGAGTTGTAAACCTTGAACCGAAAATAGTGTTGTTGTAGGTAAAGTGAACGTAGTCAATGTCGTCACGGAACTTAACGTCGTTCATATCGGGGATATAGGTATAGTTCGCTTCCTTAGAAGAAGCCACAATAGCCATATCACCGTACTTTAAGCCTTCTTCATAAGCCTTTGAAGCAAAGTTACCGGTAAGGATATAGTCGGCCTTACCCTTTTTAAGAAGGTTAAGCGGAACGGCTGCGAATTGTTGTGAAGCACCGCCTTGAACGAATAAAACAGAGTAATCGTCGGAAATACCCATAAGTTCACGAAGAAGAGCGTTAGCTTCGTCGTTAACAGCCATAAAAGGCTTACTTCTGTGGCTCATTTCAGTAATACTCATACCCGTTCCATTAAAGTCCAAAAGTTCCTTTTGTGCTTGTTCTAAAACGGGAAGGGGTAACGTAGAAGGACCTGCTGCAAAATTATAAACACGCATAATAATCTCCTTAATCGGCTTAAATATCGTTATATAGCCGAAGTCAATCTAAATTATTTTAGTATAGTATACTATTTGTCGACTTTTTTTTCAAGCAAATTTAACCCGTAATAGTAAAATATTTATTACTAATTGATAATACGATTTACAATTTTACAAAAAAAGTGTATAATTATAGAAAAACGAAAATAAACTTCGTTAAAAATTTAAGCATTACTTATGTGTTTTTAGGGAGACTAATTTGAAAAAAGAAAAGACTAATCTTAATTCCAAAGCCAAAAACGTTAAAGAGATAAATAAAAAGCCGAAGGTAAACAAAAATCAAGAAAAAACCGTTAAGCAAAATAGAACAAAATCTATCAAAAAGGTGCAAAAAGTTGTAACGCCCAAATCCGCTGAACAAAAAAAGGTGTTGCCTAAAAAAAGGTCTAACGAAAAGGGTGCTCTTAAAATTAGATTTTTAGGTGGCGTTGGTGAAATTGGTAAAAATATGACCGCCTTAGAGTTTGGTAAAGATATTATTGTAATCGATGCGGGCGTGACCTTTCCAAGCGGAAATATGCCTGGCGTTGACTTGGTAATACCAGACACTACTTTTTTAGTGGAAAATAAGCACCGTATACGTGGCATAATAATCACCCACGGTCACGAAGACCATATTGGAAGTTTACCGTACGTGTTAAAAGAGTTTAACGCCCCCGTATACGGTACTAAACTAACCTTAACGCTTATTGAAAACAAATTGCGTGAGCATCGTATAAACGACGCTATTTTAAACTGCGTTACACCGGGCAGTACGATTAAACTCGGCAATTTTGCAGTAGAGTTTATTAACGTAAACCACTCTATTGCAGGTGCAGTTGCACTTTCCATAACCACACCCGTCGGCGTAGTTTTTCACTCGGGCGACTTTAAGATAGACTACACGCCCGTTGCAGGTGAAACTATGGACCTTGCAAGGATTTCCGAAATAGGCAAAAAGGGCGTTCTTTTATTGATGGCGGAGTCAACTAATATTGAAATTGAAGGCACTACCATGAGTGAGTCGGTAGTAAAAGACACCTTAGACCACGTGTTTGCCGACAATATGAAGCGTAGGCTGATTATAGCAACCTTTGCTTCAAACGTACATCGTTTGCAACAAATATTAGACCTTGCACAAAAGTATAAAAGAAAGGTGGCTTTTTCGGGTAGAAGCATGATAAACATTGCAGAGTCTGCTTCCAAAATAGGCGAACTTGATATTCCTTACGGCTTAATTATTGATATTGAACAAATTAAGAATTATAAAAGCGAGCAAATAGTAATCGTGTCAACGGGAACGCAAGGCGAGCCCATGAGTGCGCTTACACGTATGGCGAGTGGGGAATTTAATAAGGTAAAAATCGGCGAGCAAGACACCGTGGTGATGAGTTCATCGGTTATCCCCGGTAACGAAAAGATGATTTATAGCGTTATAAACAACCTTTATAGGCTTGGCGCAGAAGTAATCTACGAGTCGTTAGAGCCTATTCACGTGTCTGGGCACGCTTTAAGGGGTGAACTTAGAACGCTTCACTCCCTCGTTAAACCAAAGTTCTTTATACCCGTACACGGCGAATATCGTCATCTTAAGAAACACGCCGTTCTTGCAATGGAAATGGGCATGAAGGAATATTGCACGCAAATAGCAGAGATAGGCGATACCATTGAAGTGACCCCCAAAACCATCGTTAAGGGCGAAAGAATACCCGCAGGAAGTAGGTTTGTTGACGGGGTCGGTATCGACGGTGCGGACAGTTTCGTTCTGCGTGACCGTATTCATTTATCAGAAGACGGGCTACTGGTAGTCGTTGCGTGTTTAGACGAACTTTCGGCAACGCTTACTTCTTTAGAAATTATCGGTAAGGGCTTGGTAATGTCAAACGAAATGCTAACAGATGCAAAAACCAATATTGCCCATTTGTTAGACAAAACCGACCTGCGTGCCGTACACGACGAAAACGAACTTTCCGGCATAATACGTAGGGGATTAAAAAACTATATATATAAAATGACCAAAAAGAATCCGATGATTTTACCGATAATTATGGTGGTGTAATTTGAAAAAAGAACTTTACCAAAGATTAATAGCGTTAAGGGAAGAAGCTAAAGCCTTTGGCGAACCCGTGCTTAGGGATAAATCTTTTGAACTCTTGCTTGAAGTTGCTAATGCTCGTCAGCCCCAAAAACTGCTTGAAATAGGCGTTAATCGTGGACTATCGGGCATAGGTATGTTATTGCAATCGCCGTCTTCTACGCTAACTGGCATAGAAATTGACGAAGGCAAAATCGCCATAGCAAAAAGCAACTATTTAGAGTTCGGTTTGCAAGATAGGGCTAAAATTTTTTGTGGTGACGCTTCTGAAATTATCCCCGTTTTAACGGGCGAGTACGATTTAATATTTTTAGACGGACCTAAGGGGCATTACTTTGAATACTTGCCAAATCTTTTGGCAGTGCTAAAAAAGGGTGGCGTACTGTTTGCCGACAACGTGCTTTTTAGGGGTTACGTGGACGGCAAGGTAAAAACCCCACACCGCTTTAATACTACAAAACGTAGTATGGAAAACTTTCTTAAAGCAATTACAAATTCAAGTGAGTTAAAAACTCAAATATACGATATGGAAGACGGCGTAAGCGTCACGGAAAAACTTGTATGAAGAAATTAGAACTTTTGTCGCCTGCAGGCGATATGAACAAATTAAAAACAGCCTTTTATTACGGCGCAGACGCCGTGTACGTGGGGGGAAAGCAGTTCTCTTTGCGTGCTTTGGCGGGCAATTTTACAAACGAAGAACTTTTAGAAGCAACCCAATACGCACACTCTCTTGGTAAAAAAATATACGTAACGGTTAATATATTTGCCCGTGACGCCGACTTGTCTGAGGCTGAAGAATATTTTAGATTTTTAGAGAGTATAAAGGTTGATGGTGCAATTATATCCGACCCCGGTTTAATATATTTGTGTAGAAAGGTTGCGCAAAGCCTTACGGTCAACATATCCACACAAGCCAACACCTTAAACAGTATGACCGTGGAATTTTGGAAGAACGTGGGTGCAAAGCGTGTTATACTTGCAAGGGAACTATCGTTAAAAGAAATAAAAAGCATAAGCGAGCACGTTCCCGATATAGAAATTGAAACGTTTATTCACGGCGCAATGTGTATAGCGTACAGTGGCAGATGTTTGCTATCCGATTATAAAACTGGCAGAAGTAGTAATAGGGGTGCGTGCGTACAAGCGTGCAGATGGAACTATCAAATACGTGAAGTTGGTTCGGACGGTCAGTTTTTTGATATCGAAGAAGACGAGCGTGGTACTTATATATTAAATAGCAAGGATTTGTGTTTAGTAAACTATATTTCTGAACTTGCCGATGCGGGCGTAATATCGTTTAAGATAGAAGGCAGAATGAAATCTGAATACTATCTTGCAACCGTTATAAACGCTTATAGGCGTGCAATCGACGCATATTATAAACAGGGTAGTGAATATAAAAACGACCCACTCTATATAACCGAACTTAAAAAGACGGCTCACAGAGAATTTACTACTGCATACTTGCTTGGCGATAACGACAGGACGGTCAATTACGACGATAGCCAATCTAAAGGCACGCACAAATATATTGCAAACGTGTTAGATTACGATAAAGAGAACGGTTTTGCCACCGTAGAGATGCGCAATCGTTTTGCCGTAGGTGAAGACTTGGAAGTTTTATCGCCGTCAGATAGCTTTAATAAGATTATAAAGGTTGAAAAACTTACCGACATAAAAGACCAACCCGTAGAGCAAGCAAAACTCGTTCAACAGGTGCTTAAGCTTTACACTTCCGTACCTTTGTCAAAGGGCGATATGCTAAGAAGAAAGGAAGTGTAATCTAACTTGCCCGTCGTCAAGTCGTATTTATTGAATAAAAAACCGAGAAAATTATAAAATATTCATAATTCTCTGCATAAAAATAAAAATTAGTTAAAGAATTTATGAAAATATTCAAAATTTATGCAAATTTACTTGACAACGGGAAAATAGGGGTATATAATTCAATCGTAAACTAAAGAAGGGCAATCGCCCAAAAGGAGAATAAAATGAAAAAGATTATTTCATTAATCGTAACAGCACTTTTAGCAGTTACCTGTGTTTTTAGTCTAACCGCATGTGACCCTGCTGAAGAAGGCAACGTTATCAAAATTGGTGCTCAAAGCGGTACTACCGGTTATACTTTCAGCACATACTTAAAGGGTACTGAAGCAAAACCCTATCAAAGCCCCGTTTTAGCGGTAACCGATATGAAGAACGGCGCTATCGACTACGTTGTAACTGATAAAGCAGTTGCTGAAAACTTAGTTAAAAAGGTTGAAGGCATCAGCATGTTAGATATCGCTTTAACCGGTGAAGAACACTTCGGTATGGCAGTAGACGTAAATCAAGCACAACTTCTTGCTGACGTAAACGCTTTCTTCGTGGCAAAAGCAAACGAAATTAACGATATTCAAGCAAAATATCTTGCTGGTGAAGAATCTTCTTACGTTGGTATTGAAGCAAACGTTACCGTGGCAGGTGCAACTGAAACCTTAAAGGTTGCAACCAACGCAGAATACGCTCCCTTTGAATTTAAGCAAGGCGAATTATTCTATGGTATCGATATGGAAATCGCTAAGCTTCTTGCTGAGTATCTTGGTATGAATCTTCAAATCGTTGATATGCCTTTCCCGTCAGTAGTATCTTCAGTTGGTAGCGACAGTTTTGATATTGCAATTGCTGCACTTACCATTACCAGTGCTCGTGACCAAAACATCAACTTTACCAACGCTTACTATACCAACTCACAAGTTATTCTTTACAACAACTCAAACAAAGCGTTCTTTGATGATGAAGGCGAACTTGCAGTATTTAACGTAATGGACGTTCTTGCAGTTCTTTGTGCAAACAAATAATTTAGCAAATTAAAACACGTTTAGCTTGGCGCAATTTTGCGCTAAGCTTTTCGTTCTATATAGGATTTTTATGGTTAATTGGTCAAAAGAATGGTCGGGTTTCGTAGAGCAATTTATAACCTACGGCGCTTATAAAGAAGTGCTAAGGGGACTGAGTGTAACTCTACAAATCGCAGTATTCGGCTTAATAATAGGTATTTTGGTCGGCACGATTCTTGCAATAGTAAAGGTTATGCCAAAGTATAGCGTTACGGCTAAAATTTTAGATAGAATTGCAACGGTATACGTGGCAATCTTCCGTGGTACGCCGATAGTTGTGCAACTACTCGTTGGTCACTACTTTTTGCGACCCTTAATTGGTTGGACGTGTGAACCGTTAGTTGAAGCAATAGTTATATTCGGCTTAAACTCTGGTGCGTACGTTTCAGAAATTATGCGTGGCGGAATAAATTCTGTCGATAAAGGTCAACTTGAAGCGGGTAGGGCAGTAGGCTTAACCTTTTGGGTTGCTATGTTTAAAATTGTAATTCCACAAGCAGTTAAAAATATTATACCCACACTTGGTAACGAATTTATTACCTTGGTTAAAGAAACTTCGGTTGCAAGCTTCGTAACGGTAGTTGACTTATATCGTGCCTTTGAACATATAGGCGTAGCAATGTACTCTTTCTTTATTCCATACATAGTGCTTGCGTTTATCTATATCGTTTTAATAGTTTTAATAACCATCGGTGTAAGACTAATTGAAAGGAGGTTAAAGAGAAGTGAACGCTAATAAAGAAATCGTCCTTTCAGTACAAGGTCTGCAAAAAAGTTTTGGTAACCATCAAGTCCTTAAGGGTATAGATATTGACGTTCTTAAGGGGGACGTTGTTGCCGTAATTGGACCTTCTGGGTGCGGAAAGTCAACGTTTTTAAGATGTCTAAATTGCATGGAAGACCCAACCGGCGGGCATATTATGTTTGAAGGTGCAGACCTTGCCGATATGAAGGTGGATATAAATCTTCACCGTCAAAAAATCGGTATGGTATTCCAACAATTCAATCTGTTTAACAACCTAAAAGTAATTGACAATATTACCCTTGCACCCGTACTTATAGCAAAAAAGGCAAGGCGTAAAAAAGTCTGCAAAAATCTATTCATTTCTTTTGCAAATTTATTCCGTAGTAAAGACGCTAAAAAGCCACTTATTGACGTTGGCGACAGTGTAAAACAAATTAAACAAAAAGCTTACGATAGGGCAAAAGAACTTCTAAAACTAATCTCTTTAGAAGATAAAGAGAACGCTTATCCAAGCACTCTTTCAGGTGGGCAAAAGCAACGTATAGCAATCGTTCGTGCGCTTGCAATGGACCCCAAAATTTTATTGTTCGACGAGCCTACTTCAGCATTAGACCCCGAAATGGTTGGCGAAGTTTTAGCCGTTATGACTAAACTTGCAAAAGAAGGTATGACCATGGTGGTGGTAACGCACGAAATGGGCTTTGCAAGGGAAGTAGCCAATAGGATTATTTTTATTGACGACGGCGTTATTAAAGAAGAAGCGTCACCGCAAGAGTTTTTTGCTAACCCCAAAGACGCAAGACTCAAAGAGTTCTTGTCTAAAGTTTTATAAGTTAATAAACACACCGAAAAGGCGAAAAATGCAAAATCGGTGTGTTTTTTTCTAAAAAGGAATAAAAACCCATTAAAAAATTGCATGCTGAATAAATAAACCTGTTTACAAATTAAAAAATTTGTAGTATAATAACGATATGAAGAAATTATGCTTACTTTTATCCTTAATATTTGTTTTTATTACGTCTATGGGCATCGTTGGGTGTGACGTTACTGCGGACGACGATTGCTCTAAAGGGCACTTGTTTAATCACTACGTGTATAATGACGACGCCGGCTGTTTGAAAAACGGTACTGAAACGTCCGTTTGTGCAAGGGGTTGTGGCGCAACTAATACTCGTGTTAGAGAAGGTACGCTTCTTCAACACAAACTTGTAGTTGTAATTTATAGGGCAAACACCTGTACTCAAGACGGCGTTAAAACCCACTACAAATGTAATAGATGTAGCGGTTTGTTTGACGAGTTTAAGCTTCCCATTGCAAATCCGCAATCGGTAGTAATCCCTAAGGCGCACGATTTAGATACGGCGGTGCTTTATAGGGGTGAAGAAGGTCACTGGTATCAATGTAAAATTTGCAACGCAAAAGGTCCGGTAACCGCTCATAGTTCTGCACCAGACGCAGTTGCCACCCAGTTTAACGGCGTTAACTGTACCATTTGTGGTTATGAAATTGAGCCGGCACTTGAACACGAACATACAGTGGTCTTTAAGGTTGAAACTTTCTCTGACTGTTATAACCACGGCTTAGAAGCCCACTATGAATGTACTACTTGTGGCGCAATGTTTTTAGACGTTAATGCAGAGTTTAGAACGTTCTTGTGGGAACTTCAAAAACCCTACACTCACGAGTGGCAGACCTACGAATCGGTTGTGATTGAAGCAAAACCAGGCACAATGGGTGTAATGGCAAAATACTGTAAACACGGTTGTGGTAAATATACCGATGAAAGGCCGTATCTTTACGATGATAAGGATTATACCGATAACGTATAAATTTTAAATAAAAAAGCAAGAGTTTTTATAAAACGCTTGCTTTTTATTTTTGTATGTTTTAATATATTAAGGTAATAACTTTTAGGAGTAAAAATATGAGAGTTAAACTTGGTTTTATAGGTCTTGGTGGCCGTGGTGCTGCGTATGGTATGACCGACGGCAGTATAGGTCTACTTGGCAACGTATTAAACAACGCTAAAAACGCAGTAGTAACGGCTATTTGTGATAAATTTCCAGAAAGGGTAGAAGCTGCAGCGCAAAAGATAGTAGATAACGGCGACCCAATGCCATTTAAGACCACTGATTATGCTGAGATACTAAAACAAGATATCGATGCAATAATTATATCAACCAGTTGGGATATGCACGTTAAAGTTGCTTTAGAGGGTATGCGTGCGGGTATACCCGTTGCAATGGAAGTTGGCGGAACGCATAATATTGACGATTGTTGGAAGTTAGTTGATTGTTATGAAGAAACAGGCACTCCTATATTCTTTATGGAAAACTGTTGTTTTAATAAGGACGAAACTTTGGTTACTTCGCTCGCTCGTAACGGCGTGTTGGGTGAAGTGGTTTATTGCCAAGGTTATTATGCCCACGACTTACGTGAAGAAATTGCGGGCGGTATCGATACACACCATTATCGCTTGAAAGAATATATGGAAAACAACTGTGAAAATTATCCTACCCACCAGTTAGGCCCAATTTCAAAGCTTCTTAATATTACCAGCGGTAATAGATACGTTAAAATGGTATCAATGGCAACCAAGGCTGTAGGTTTAAAGCATTACGTTCAAAACAACCCTAAATACAAAGACCGTCTAGGTCACGTTGAGTGGAAGCAAGGCGACGTCGTTACCACTATGATTGAGTGTGAAAACGGTCAAACCATCTTCTTAAAACTTGACACTACCTTGCCAAGATTATACGAGCGTTGCGTTACGGTAAACGGTACTAAGGGCTTCTATAACCAAACTACCCAAGCGGTAATTTTGGATAAGGACAATATTGACCACGAGCACGAACAATACAAGGATTACTTCTTTACGCAAGACAAGTATAAGGAATATTTACCTGAAGATTGGCGTACTATAACAGAAGACCAAATAAAAGCAGGCCACGGTGGTATGGACTATATTATGCTTAAACATTTTATAGAGTGTATAAAAGATAAAAAGCCCTTCCCAATCGACGTTTACGATGCAGTAACGTGGATGAGTATAACCGCACTAAGTGCTCAGTCTATAGCAAACGGTAGCGTACCGGTTGAATGCCCAGACTTTACAAGGGGTAAATACAAAACACGTAAGACGGTTGACGTTTTAGATTTTCCGGTTATTAATGACTAATTTAATAAGAAATACAAATACTAAAAGGCAGGGCTACGTTACGAGCCCTGCCTTTTGTTTTACACTTAACTTAAGCGTTTATTTGCAACCGCAACCGGTGTTAAAGAAACCGCCGTTGTTTTTACAGCAGAAGCAAATAAGTAAAAGAGCTAACGGCAAACAGTAGCAACTGTTAAAAATGCCGTTTAAACAACCGCTCTTGCAAAGGCAGATAATAAGAAGAATTATCAATATCCACAAACAACAGTTGTTGCCGGTGAAAAAGTCAAAACATCCGTTCATAACAATACCTCCATAGTATTTACGTCTCCGCCTATGTACTTTTTTTTGTTGGCGAAGTTTTTTCTAATATCATAATAAGCAATAAAATTTCAAAAAGTTACAAATGAGTGCTTTTTTAATTGCCAATTAAAATAATTTTGTGGTAAAATAATAAAAAGCGTTGGCGGTAAGGCTATACTATCGACCAAAATACGCTTAAAAATCTTTTTTCGACAGATATCTATATGAATCTGATTGGAGGCTATTATGAATAACGAAGGCTTTTTTTCTGCACGCAGAATAACTTGGCTTGCAATACTGCTGGCTTTGGTTATTGCACTGCAAGCGTTTGGTGGGTCGATAAATATCGGCGCAGTCCAACTTAACTTTACGTTAATACCTATCGTATTGGGTGCAATTCTTCTTGGCCCAACGTGTGGTTTAATCCTTGGTTTGGCTTGTGGTATCGTCGTGCTAATTCAAGTAATATTGGGCTTAGTTCCCTTTTACACTATAATTTGGACGGGCGCACCCGTACCAGCAGCGCTTACTTGCGTTGTTAAAACGACGGTTGCCGGCTTTCTTTCCGGCTTAGTATATAAGGTTTTGCAAAAAAAGAAGGCTTACCTTGCAATCTTCGTTGCATCAGCAATCGTTCCTATCGTCAACACGGGCTTATTTATAGTAGGGTGTGTGTTTATGTGGAACGCAATCGCCACTATTGCAGGCGGTTCAAATATGTTCGGCTTTATTTTAGTATCGCTCGTTGGGTTTAATTTTTTCGTTGAACTTGCTGTAAACCTTTTGGTTGCACCTGCACTTTATAGGGTAATCAAAGTAGTAGATAAAAACTTTTAGGCGGTGTTATTATGTTACTTTGCGTAGATATTGGCAATACCAACATAAAATACGGCGTTTACCAAAACGATAAACTTATAGCGTCGTTTAGGGTTTCTTCAAGGCTATCAAGAACGGCTGACGAATACGGTTCGGTATTGGTTAACTTGCTTGCAACAAGCGGTATACAAAAGACCGATATAACGGGCGTAATTATATCGTCGGTTATTCCGTCGCTTAACTATACCATTTGCCATATGTGTGAATATTTCTTTGGTAAAACTCCCTTAATGATAGGCCCAGGTGTAAAAACGGGGCTTAACATTAAAACGGATAACGCTAAAGAAGTTGGTGCAGATATTATCGTTAACAGCGTCTCTGCGTTTAATAAATACGGCGGTCCGATTGTCGTAATCGACTTTGGAACGGCAACCACGTTTGACGTTATTAGTGAAGATTTCACCCTTCTTGGCGTAGTAATCGCACCGGGTATAAAGACGTCTTTGGAAGGCTTGGTTTCAAACACGGCGCAACTTCCGATGATAGAACTTGACGCACCTAAAACGGCAATCGGCAGAAATACAAAACATTGTATGCAATCGGGCATAATATTTGGCTTTGCAGGTTTAGTTGAAAACATTTTGTTCAAGATTAAAAAAGAACTTGGGCTAAAAGACGTAACCGTCGTTGCAACGGGTGGCTTGGGCGAAATTATTGCAAAAGAAGTTAAAACCATCAAAAAGGTTGATAGAACTTTAACCTTAGACGGTTTGAATATGATTTATAAGTTGAACAGTTAACTTTGTAAGGAGAAATTATATGAGAAAGTTTGGTGTAGCTATTTTAGGCTTAGGCGTCGTAGGTGGCGGTACGTATGAAATTCTAACCCAAAAGAGAGATTTTTTCAAAAAGACGCAAGGCGTTGATATTACCGTTGAATGCGTTTTAGAAAAGAACAAAGACCGTGCAAAATCGCTCGGCATTGACGAAAGCAGAATTGCAAGTAGCATTGAAGAAGTGGTAATCAACCCCAACGTTGACTGCGTAGTTGAAGTTATCGGCGGTATTGAACCTGCTAAGACTTTCGTTACTAAGGCTTTAAGGAGTGGTAAGTCGGTCGTTACTTCTAATAAAGAACTTTTTGCAAAACATTGGCACGAATTAGAAAAGGAAGCCAAGGCAAAAGACGTAGGTCTATATTTTGAAGCAAGTTGCGTGGGCGGTGTTCCAATTATTAGAACGTTGCAAGAGGGTATGCAAGCCAACGATATTCGTTCTATTAAGGGCATTATAAACGGAACTACCAACTATATTTTAACTAATATGGAAAGCCGTGGCTTAACGTATGACGAAGCCTTAAAAGAAGCGCAAAAACTCGGTTACGCTGAATTTAACCCAACTGCCGACGTTGAAGGCTTCGACTCAACTTACAAACTTTCAATTCTTTCTTCGCTTGCGTTTAATACAAAAATTTTCTATGAAAACGTTTATAGGGAAGGCATCACTAACGTTAGTAAGGAAGACATTGCGCAAGGCAAAAAGATGGGTTATACCCTTAAACTTTTAGGTATAGGTAAAAAGACCGAACAGGGCATAGAAGTTCGTGTTCACCCCACTTTCGTCTCATCGGATAGTATGCTTGCTCAAGTTAGCGATAGTTTTAACGCCGTACTACTTGAGGGCGACTCTGTTGGTGAAATTTTACTTTACGGTCGTGGCGCAGGTGCACTTCCTACGGGCAGTGCAATCGTTTCTGACGTAATATTTGCAGCTCGTCACCAAACTAATTATTACACTTGTTTTGATAACACCGTTAAGGGTGCTCAAAAAACTAAAATCGTTTCAGATTTTAATTCAAAATACTATATCAGCCTTTCAGTTAAAGACGCACCCGGCGTTCTGACTAAAATATCTGGCGCATTTGCTAAAGCAAATATCAGCTTAAAAGAAGTAAGCCAAGTTTCTGCAAGCGAAAATGAAGCAATGGTTGTGGTAACCACACACGAATGTTTGGAAAGTTCGGTTAAGAAGACTTTGGATAAGCTTTCAACCTTAAGCGAAGTGTTTGCCGTAAAGGGATGCATCAGAATAGAAGACTAATCGTAAATCTACTTAGGCTGACAAAACATTTTTGTCAGCCTTTTTTATAGGCTAACGTGTTAGCCTTTATAACGGGGCATAGCCCTAAAAACCTAAAGAGAGGGGAATATGACGCATCATTTAATTAGTGACACCGTACATAAACTTGCAAACACCTGCCTTGCGATACCACGCTTTACCGAAGAAACGTATAAAAGCAATCACGTTATGCGTGGACTTCGTGACGAAAACGGCACGGGCGTAATAGCAGGCTTAACGGATATTTCAGACGTAATTGCAAAAAAGAATATCGACGGTGTTTTAACAGCCGTACCGGGCGAATTGTACTATCGTGGTATAAACGTTGAAGATATAATAAACGGTTATAACGATGAGTTTCACTGTGGTTTTGAAGAAGTTATTTATTTATTGTTTTTTAATAAACTTCCCAATAAAGAAGAATTAAAAGAGTTTAGAGAACTATTAGCGTCTTACCATAAGCTTCCAAGAAACTTCGTAAGGGACGTTATTATGAAGTCCCCACCGAACGACGTTATGAATTCGCTTGCAAGAAGTACGTTAATGTATTACAGTTACGACCATAATGCCTTAGACACATCGCTTGAAAACGTGCTTACCCAGTGCTTAAAACTAATTTCACTAACGCCTATGTTTGCTGTTTACGGATACAACGCACATATGCACTATAACGAGAATAAAAGTTTATTCATACATAAGCCGAAAGCCGAGTATTCTATTGCAGAAAATCTTCTTCATATGCTTCGTCCAGACAGTAAGTTTACTGCCTTGGAAGCAAAGGTTTTGGATATAGCGTTCATACTTCACGCAGAGCACGGCGGTGGCAACAATTCAACCTTCACCACGCACGTGGTAACGTCGTCTGGCACGGATACCTACTCAACTATAACTGCAGCGTTATGCTCGCTTAAAGGCCCAAAGCACGGCGGTGCGAACATTAAGGTTATGGATATGATTGCCGATATCAAAAGGCACGTTTCAGATTGGAACGATAAAGATGAGATTGCAAACTATCTAAATAAAATTCTTGCGGGCGAAGCGTTTGATAAGAAAGGGTTAATATATGGCATGGGTCACGCCGTTTATACCGTTTCCGACCCACGTGCGCAAATATTTAAGAAGTTCGTAGGTCAACTTGCATCTGAAAAGGGCAAAAAGAAAGAGTTTAAGTTATACACGACCGTTGAAGAACTATCTAAAAAACTTATTCAAGAAAAACGTAAGTCAACCAAACCCGTACCCACCAACGTAGACTTTTATAGTGGCTTCGTTTATAATATGCTTGGGCTACCGGTTGAACTTTATACGCCGATGTTTGCCGTTGCAAGGATGGCGGGTTGGAGCGCACACCGTGTTGAAGAAATACTAAATATGGGTAAAATTATTCGTCCCGCCTACGTAAGCACAAACGGTCGCCACGAATATACCCCAATAGAAAAAAGATAGGCAAAAGAATATTATAAACATATAAGCAAATAACACCCCCGAGCCAGACGGCTCGGGGGTGTTAGAGTTTAAACATTTATTTAACTTTTAGATTAAAACAGTCGCACCTATGCGTCCCAACGTAGCCCGTATCTTTACATTTTTCACAAGCGTATTTGGGCGACAAATCGGCAAGCGTAAGATTGTGTTGTTTTAGTAAAATATTGACCTTGTCAGTAATAGTGCGTTGTTCGGCTTCTAATTTTTCAAGAGCAACCGTATCGTTAGAAATCTCAGCAAAAGCCATGTCTTTTTCAATCTCAGATAACCTTGATAAAATCTCGCTAACGCCGTCTATTCCCATAGCAATTTCGTTATTTTCCGAAGCCCTTGCTACGGCAAGTGAACGCCTTCTTTCATACTCACGGTTATATTCTTCTTGGCTATTATCTGCTAAGGTTACTGCAACCTGACTTTGTGCGTTTAAGTCGGCTAAATTAAACAAGCCAAGGCTCTTCCAATTAGATAAAATACCGTTCATGTAGGCGATAGGGGAAGCTTTGCCTGCCGAAAGTTTACCCGCTTCTAAAATCATATCTGGTGAGAAGTTCCACGCTTTCCACATTTCCAAATTTTCTCTATCCCACGGGGTAGGACGCCTGTTTACGCCGGCAGTTAAAAGCAGTTTCTTAATAAACTCGTCCTGCTCCTTAATGGCGTTAAAATAATCGCTAACGCTTGATAGACTAACGAACCCACGCTTGCGCAAATATTCAACCGTATCGTGCATATCGGCAAGGGTGTTTTTACCACTTTTGAACTGAACGTTTGCCACGTATAAAAGAGCCTTTTCGTCAAAGCCGTATGACAACCACCTATCAACGTATTCATCGATTTCAGTATCTAAAACTTCTACGTAAATAGCAAGCGATTTATTGATTTTTATAGCCAAATCGTACACTTGATTTCTTACGGCTAAAAAGCCCGAAATTTCTTCTTTTGAAAAACTTTTATTAGAGTATAGTTTGTGCATAAACTCGTCAAGTTTTTCCATTGAAGATTTTTTAAGTTTGCTTGCGGCAAATATAATATTTTCAGGCTCAAAATGAAGTTCCTGAGTCCACTTTTTATAAAGATTTAAGTCGTCGATTTCAGGCTTGCGTTTAGAAGATAAAGCGTGCAAAATCTTCTCAATTTCCGCAGTTCTAAGTATGTAAGAAGAAAGCTCTTTTTCAACCTTTTCTAACGTGTTTATACCCCTTTGCCCAAAGTCTTTTGCAACCTTTGAAATGTAGCGATATTTAATATCTTCACCCTTACGGTCAACGCAGTACTTAACGATTAAAAGCATTGCTTCCGGCTTAATATTATACTCGTCCATAATATTAAAGTATTCTGCGTATTCGTTGGTGCTTATCATTCTGTTGGGTAACATAACTTGTAAGCCCTTAGTAAAGTCGGCGTATTTTTCCGCCTTGTATTTTCTGGGTTTGCCGGAAAAACTTTCCTTAACAGGTAAGTATTGAACGTTAAACGGTTCTTTGCTAAGTATTGATACTAGCCCAAATTCTTCCCAATAATTAAAGCAGTCTAAAACGACGTCTTCAGAAAGGTTTAAGGCGTTAGCGAACTCGGAAATATTTTTTTCAATTTGGGGGTTGTTGCAAAGGAAAAGCCCGTAAAGGTAAACCCTTACGGCATCACCGCTCGATGCGGTTAAGTATTCGCTTATAAATGCGTTTTCTACAGACGTGAACGCACTTTTAGAAACTTCCTTTGAAAAAGTACAAATCATAAATACCCTTTACCCCAAAAAAAAGAAAAACACTTGCAATCACATATAATATGTAGTATAATATATAAATAATATTAAAGTGGGCAAGTGTGCTTTTAAGTATGTAGAAATCATTATAACCTAAAAGCACGCAAAAATCAACTTTAAAATAAAAATTTTGGCATAAACGGTCGGAATTTTTCCGTCGGACAGGAGAAAGTATCTTTTATGGCAGGAACTATACTTACACCAACAGCTATTTGGAGTGATTTTAAAATCGATTCACCCGTTCAAGCAAGGTCGATAGGTGTATATAAGCAGGGTGACGTATACGTTGAACGTATGTATTTGCAAGGCAAGTCCTATTCAGACGGGCAAGTGCAAATTTACAGTGTTTTGGCACGTAACGTTAAGCAAGAAAAAGCGCCTGCAATTTTCATACTTCAAAAGTTCTCGGACGGTGCTGATGAAAAACTTGCTTGCGAACTTGCCCTTAAAGGCTACACTGCTTTCGTAGTAGATATCTCTGGGGAAGACGGAATTAACTATAACCATACGACTTATCCTAAAAGCCTATCTTTCTTAGATTACAAAAATGCAGAAGGCTCGCTGTTTTCAGTTGGGCAAGACGTTAAAAAAACCTGCTGGTACGAGTGGGGCTGTACGGCAAGATACGCTTTAGAGTATCTTAAAAATAGGGATTTCGTAACCAATATAGGTGCAATCGGTATTGATGACGCCGCAACAGTGCTTTGGCATATAGCGGGCACTACTAAAACTCTTTCATGCTCAGCGTTTATATCAAACGCCGGTTGGGGTGGATATTCGGGAACGTATAAGTTTGAACAAAAAGTTGATAAGGAATTTACCGACGAAGAACTTATGTTTCTTGCGGGCATTGAACCGCAAACGTACGCTGGGCACGTAACTTGTCCTACTTTTATAGCAGTTCCTACCAACAGCGGTAAGTATGACTTTGACCGTGCGCACGACACTTTGTCACGTATTCAATCCAAGAGTTATAAAGCAATACACTACTCAGTGGGCAGGGTGGACGGCGTTGACAGTAAGGGATACGAAAATCTATTAACTTTCTTTAAGCATTATTTACCACTTGACGGAAACGTTGAACACGGCTTGCCCGAAGGTTTAGATATCAAGTGTGAAATAGTCGACGGCAAATTCGTGGTGTCCCTTAAGCCTGATAACAACGAACTTAAAAAACTTTCCGTCTACGCTTGTGAAGAAATGGTTAACCCGTCACTTCGTCAGTGGCAAAAGATTGCTAACTGTACACGTATGCCCGACGGTAGTTTTGATTTTGAATATTCGCCTTATAGCAACTCAAAAATAGCAATGTTCTTTGGCGTTGCAGAATACAAAAATGGCTTTATTATCGGCTCAGACGTAGTTGCACGTCGTTTCAATTCCGAAGGCGTTAAGTTAGTACGCAAAAGCAAGTTGATATATTCTTCAAGGGAAAAACAAACGGCCGACGCCTTTTATCCACTTGCGTTTAGTCAAAATAAACCTTCTTGCCTTTCAATTAAAGGGGACGTTCACGTGGTTGAAAAAAAGGGGGCTATGGATATAGTAGGCGTAACGGCACAAGGCGGGTTGTTGACGTTTAGGCTTGCAAGCAAAAAGTATAAACCTACGGACGATAGTATGTTAATGCTTGACGCTTATTTAAAACAAGACGGCGTTTTAACCGTAAGTCTTATTACCGATTATTTTGGAACAAAAACCGAATATTCGGCAAACGTAAAAGTTAAGGGTGGGGAAATTTGGCACAACGTTAAGTTGGAACTTAAAAACTTTAAAACCCCGGAAGGTATGAACCTTAGAAGTTTTGAAAAAATCGAGGCGCTAACGGTTAATGCCGACGTGGAATTTTTAATAAATAATTTACTTTGCGTATAGCAAACGTAAAAGGGGAACAATTATGACGTATAGCGTAGGCGGTGTGCTTACAAGCAAAAAACCACACGCTTGTGGTGGTAGCGTTTGGACGGTAGTTCGCACGGGCGCTGATATTAAGTTAAAGTGTAACACTTGCGGGCGGGCTATATTCGTGTCCGTGTCGGAAGCAGATAAAATGAAAAAGTCGTATAAGGAAGCTGAAGCAAATTAGCAATGAGAGAAAATTTCGTAAGTCTATACGAACAAAAGAAAAGTGGCAACGACCTTGCCTTTAATATAACTACGGGCGTGCTTATTGCATTAATGTTCGTTATGGTAATACTAAATACCTTCGTATTCTTCATAGTGTCGGTTTCGGGCTCGTCTATGGAAAAGACTTTGTATACGGGTGACTGTCTTGTTGTCAACAAATACAAGCAAGCCGATTACGGTGACATAGTTATCGTAGAGCGTGAAAATAAACTCGTCATAAAAAGGGTTGTAGCACTCGGTGGTGACAGCGTTAAAATTGAAGACGGCAAGGTTTATCTAAAAAAATCGGGTGAGCAAGGTTATAGGGTTCTTAGCGAAGATTATATAAACGGAAACTTTACCACGGTGGAACTCAACGCTGAGAGCGAGTGGGTTTTAGATAGTGATGAAATTTTTTATTTAGGCGATAACCGTGTAGGCAAAGCAAGTTACGATTGTCGTGCCTACGGACCGGTTAAAGTTGAAAGCGTTTTAGGCGTGGTGGAAAACTGGTCGATTTCTATAAAAGGATTTTTAGGCAAGTTAAACAAATTAACCTTAAAATAACCAAAAACCGTTCAGGGAATTTTAGCAAATGATAGGTAAAATAAAAAAAGTCATAACTTCAATATTAAAGGGTGTATACTCGGTATTATGCGTATTTAACTTGCAGTTTGCCCTTTTAGTAGCCTTGGTGGGCGTAGTTTTGCACTTTACGGGCGTTTTATCTACCAACGGCGGTGTTTTGATTGGCTTTTGCGGTGCGTTTATATCGTCAATTCTTCTTGCAGTAATTTTAACCGTGCGTAAACTTTTAGGGTTAGGGAAACCTAAGGAAGACAAGCCTGTTCAAATAGTTAGCCAAGTTGACGGCGTGCAAGGCAGTAGCACTTCACAATCTCAACCGATAGTTGAAAGTCGTGGGCAAGAAAACTTAGTTACAACTTCGCCCGCAAAGGAAAGACCTGTGTATTATTTGGTTAAACAAAACCAAAATTACGTTATGGCAGAGTATTCGGATAGATACGAACTCTTTGAAAAAACGCCGAACGGACTAAAAAGAATTAGAACTGATTTTAAGGGATAAGATATGATAGAATTCTTTAAGGAAGAACAACTTTCGATGGCGAAAGCACAGCGTAAAAAGGTGTTACTAAAATACCTTTTAACACTTGGCGTTTATTTAATATACGCAACGTGTATGATGCTTTGGTATTGGACGCTTCCGTACATGCACCCACAAATTAAGGTTATAAAATGGATACTTTATTCAACCAGCGTGCTTTATATGATATTTTCATACGTGTATTTAAGCATAGCATACGGCAGAGTGCATCGGTACTATAAACTTTGCGATAAGGTGCTTTATGACCGTAAAGAAAACTACGTGGGTGAGTTTTTGCGTTACGATGAGTCTATGGACCAAAAGGACGGCGTTGATTGCAAAAGCCTAATCTTCAAAGAGTGGAATAAATATAAAAAAGTTTATTTTGAAAGAAAGGTTTTAGTGCCATACGAAATGGATTTTCCACAAATAGAACAAAACGCAACGATTAGATACGTCGTGCAAGGCAACGTGCTCGTGCGTTATGAATATATCGACGTTAAAGGAGAACAACAATGAGAGCAATAGTAACCGTACTCGGTAAAGATAAACCGGGTATCATCGCAAAAGTTTCAAACGTTTTAGCAGACAATAACGTTAATATTGAAGATATAAGCCAAACGGTAATGTCAGGCAACTTTACCATGCTTATGCTTTGTGATATTACTGCAAGCGATAAAAACCTAAAAGAACTTGGCGCAGTATTAGAGCAAACGGGCAGTGAAATCGGCGTGTCTATACATATTCAAAACGAAGACATTTTTAATGCAATGCACAAGGTATAGGTAAAATATGTTAAATAGAAAAGAAATATTTGAAACCATCGATATGGTTGAAAAAGAGCATTTTGACATAAGAACTATAACCATGGGCATATCTTTGCTAAATTGTATTCGTGACGACGCTAATCGTACGGCACAGCTTTGTTACGATAAGATTTGTAAAAAGGCTGAAAACATTGTAAAGGTAGCCGAAGATTTAGGTATGGAATACGGCATACCCGTAATAAACAAAAGGGTGTCTGTAACGCCTGCTTCACTTCTTACTGCAAATTTTTGTGGCAGGGAAGTCGTTTTAGCAAAGGCTCTTGACAACGCCGCAAAAACGGTTGGCATTGACTTTTTAGGTGGTTACTCAGCACTCGTTCAAAAGGGTACTGCCGATTATGAAAAGTCCTTTATAGCAAGTATTCCCGAAGCATTGTCCGTCACTGAAAGGATGTGTTCTTCGGTTAACGTAGGCTCTTCAAAAACGGGTATCAATATGGATGCCGTAGCCCTTATGGGTAAGGCAATAAAGCAATCCGCAATGCTAACAGCAAGTAACGGTGGCATAGGTGCAGCAAAACTCGTGGTATTTTGCAACGCAGTTGAAGATAATCCGTTTATGGCGGGGGCGTTTCACGGCGTAGGTGAATCAGATACCGTAATAAACGTAGGCGTTTCCGGTCCAGGCGTTGTGCATCACGCACTTAAAAGTTTAGACGGTGCTTCTATCGACCAAGTTGCCGAAACTATCAAAAAGACCGCATTTAAAATTACAAGGGCAGGTCAACTAATCGCCGAGCAAGCATCAAAAAGGCTTAACGCTGAATTTGGTATAGTGGACCTTTCTTTAGCACCAACACCCGTTATGGGTGATAGCGTTGCCCATATCTTAGAAGAAATGGGTTTAGAGTCGGTTGGTGCGCACGGCACGACTGCGGCACTTGCTATGCTTAACGACGCTGTTAAAAAGGGTGGCGTAATGGCAAGTTCAAGGGTGGGCGGACTTTCGGGTGCGTTTATACCCGTTAGCGAAGATATTGGTATGATTAGGGCGGCACAGCGTGGTGCAATATCACTTAGCAAATTAGAAGCGATGACGGCAGTATGTAGTGTAGGTATCGATATGGTTGCAATCCCCGGCGATACGCCAGAATCAACTATTTCAGGCATAATTGCCGACGAAGCCGCAATAGGTATGATAAACAACAAGACCACAGCGGTTAGGGTTATACCAGTTCCGGGCAAGGGCGTTGGCGATAGCGTAAACTTTGGTGGTTTACTCGGCAACGCACCCATTATGGAAGTAAGCCCGTATTCTTGTTCAAAACTTATAAGTAGGGGCGGAAGAATACCTGCACCTATCCATAGCAATAAAAACTAATAAATTTTTAGTGGGGAATTATGACTCAAAACAAGTACACTTGGGCTACTGAAGATATATATAAAAGCGTGGAAGATTGGAACGCAAGTTTTAAAAATCTTGAAAAAAGCGTTGACTTTTCAGAGTTTCGTGGTAAACTCGGCGACGCAAAAAGTTTTTTAGCGTTTTGTAAAAAAGAAGAACAGTTTGGTAGGGAACTCGGCAAACTTTCAGTGTACGCTATGATGAAGCACGATGAAAATACAAAAAATAGTTTATACGACTCAATGTCGTCTAAAATAGATAGTCTTTTCTCTCAGTACGGTGCTTCAGTTGCGTTCGTTCGTCCAGAACTTACCGCTCTTGACGAAAGCGTGCTTAACGCTTATATTAACGACCCAGCCCTTAAAGATTACGACTATATGCTTAAAGGCATATTAAAGGGCAAAAAGCACGTAATGTCTGACGCTGAAGAAAAACTTCTTGCCGAAGGTGGCGAAGTGTATTCGTGCTTCCACGATATATTTGGCAAAATTGATAATGCAGACTTACCCTTAGGTAAGGTGCGTGACGGCAAAAAGAGTATTCAACTGACACACGGAACTTATAGCGTGCTTTTGCAAAGCCCCGATAAAAAATTAAGGGAAAGGGCATTTAAGAAGTATTATTCAGCGTATATTTCGCTTATTAACGTAATATCTTCAACCTACTACGGTAACGTCAAAAAGAACGTTTATATATCTAAGGCAAGAAAGTACGGCAGTGCGTTAGAACGTGCACTTGCAAATGAAGACGTGCCTAACGCCGTTTACGATAACCTATTGCAATCGGTTGAAAGTGCGCTTCCCACACTTCATAAATACGTAGCACAAAAGAAAAAACTATTGGGGCTTAAACAAATGCATATGTACGATATGTACGTACCCGTAGTGGAAGGCGTTGACCTTAAATTAGAATACGACAAGGCGTACGATTTGGTTGTTGAAGGCTTAGCGCCACTCGGCAAAGAGTATTGTGCACTTTTAGAAAAGGCAAGGGCAGAGCGTTGGATAGACGTATACGAAGGCGATGGAAAGCGTAGCGGTGCGTATAGCGTTGCCGTTTACGATACCCATCCGTACGTGTTGTTAAACTATCAACAAACCACGCACGACGTGTTTACCATTGCGCACGAAATGGGGCATAGCCTTCACTCTTATTTTTCAAACAAAAATCAGCCTTACGCTAAGGCAGACTATACTATATTCGTTGCAGAAGTTGCAAGCACGGTTAACGAAGTTTTGCTCGTTCGCCATCTGCTTAGCAAGGCGACTGACGTTAAACTTCGCAAATATTTGCTCAGTTACTTGCTTGAAATGATTAGAACTACGTTGTTTAGGCAAACGCAGTTTTCAGAGTTTGAAAGTTTCGCACACGGTTTAGTAGAAAAGGGTGAACCGCTTACCAAAGACAATCTTTCGGAAGAATATTTAAGGCTAAATAAAAAATATTACGGCAACGCCGTTATAAGCGATGAAGAAATTAAATACGAATGGGCAAGAATACCGCATTTTTATCGTGCTTTTTACGTTTACAAGTATTCTACGGGCATAATAAGTGCGCTCGCTATTGCGGATAGAATCCTTACGTTAGGTCAGCCTGCCGTAGACGATTACTTTAAGTTTTTGTCGTCGGGTTGTAGCGATAGCCCTGTAGAACTACTAAAACTTGCGGGTGTAGACCTTACAGACAAAAAGCCGTTTGAATCGGCGTTTAATACCTTCAAAAACGTATTGGAAGAATTTATCAGCATTTAACCAATCGGTTAAATTGCAAAGGAGAAAATAATGGCAAAGAAAAAAGTTTTCGGCGATATGCCACACAGTATAGAAGCAGAACAGGCGTTGCTTGGTTGTTTGCTACTTGACCCCCGTATTCAAACGGAAGTAGCGTCATTTTTAACTGAAGAAGATTTCTATGCCGAATCGCATAAATATATTTTTAGGGCAATAGACGGCATTGTTAAGGACAATCAGCCGGTTGACCTTGTTACCGTTACCGACGCTTTAGAAAAGGCGGGCGACCTTGAAAATGCAGGTGGCATAAATTATCTAACCGAACTTACGAACGTTTTGCCGTCTTCGGCCAACTATCAAAGATATTTGGATATCGTTACCCGTGACAGTATGCTACGCAAACTTATAAGGGGTTCAAGCGAAATTATTGAAGAGTGTAAGCAAAGTACCGATAAAGTTAACTCACTTGCCTTTGCAGAAAAGACCGTGTTTGATATTTCTAATACGGCTGACACCAGTAGTATGGTGCCAATTGGCAAAGTTCTTCCTGACGTAATGATTAAACTTGACGAAATGACAAAGGACAAGTCGGTGCATAAGGGTATTAAGACTAATTTTAAGGGGCTTGATATACTCCTTAACGGCTTACATAGAAGCGACCTTATGATTTTAGCGGCACGTCCTGCAGTCGGTAAAACTTCGCTTGCTATGAATATTGTTGAACAAGTTGCTATGCAAGGCTATTCTTGTGCAGTTTTCTCGCTCGAAATGAGCAAAGAGCAACTAGCCCAAAGAATGTTGTGCTCAGTTGCGGGCGTTAGTATGGAAAGCGTTTCAAAAGGCAAAATTAGCAAATCCGAATGGGTAAAAATTGCCAAGGCAAAAGAAATTTTATCAAACGCTAAAATCTATATTGACGACTCTGCTATTATCAAACCGTCGGAGATTATTTCTAAGTGTAGAAGAATGAAGCGTAAATACGGCTTGGACTTAGTAATGGTCGACTATATACAATTAATGACGCCGGATACTAAAAAGAATTTAGATAACCGTCAACAAGAAATAACCGATATCTCACGTAACCTTAAGATTTTGGCAAAGGAAGTTGACGTTCCCGTATTAGCGCTTTCACAATTATCACGTGCGGTTGAAACCAGAAAGGGCAGACCACAACTTAGCGACCTTCGTGAATCGGGTGCAATCGAACAAGACGCAGATATCGTTATGTTTATACATAGACCCGACAAATCTGCCACTGAGAAAGAGATTGCCGAAGGTAAAGTTCAAAAGAACGTTGCCGAAATTCTTATTGAAAAACATAGAAGCGGTCCTACCGGTATGGTTAAGTTGTTCTTTATGGGTGAATGTACTAAGTTCTTAAACCTTAACACTGAAACGGGCGAGCCCGAATACGTGGAAGACGGCGCTACTCCCAAGGCAAGCGTTAAGATTAGTGATGCTGAAGACTTGCCTACTAAAGTAGATTTTTCTAATGCGGAAAGTTTACCAGAGCAACAAGTAAAAGCAGACGACGTCGATTCAGAGATTTTTTAGTATGCAAACCCAAATTTTAAAGGTTGACCAAAATTCAGTGCTTAAAGCAAAAGAATTATTACTTAGTTCTAATTTGGTCGCCATACCAACTGAAACTGTTTACGGCCTGGGTGCAATAGGCACAGACCCCGTCGCTGTAAAAAAGATTTTTGAAGTTAAAGGCAGACCGAGTGATAATCCACTTATAGCGCACGTTCATAAAGATTACGATATAACACGCCTTGTAAACGTTAAATACGATTACGTTTATAAACTTAAGCAAAAGTTTATGCCTGGGCCTTTAACACTCGTATTAGAAAGCAAGGGCGTGGTGTGCAGTGAAGCCGTTTGCGGTGGGGATACGTTGGCTATAAGAATACCGTCGCACGAAGGTTGTCAAATGCTTTTGCAAGCCGTTGACGCACCAATCGTTGCGCCGAGTGCAAATATATCAAAGCACACAAGCCCCGTTAAAGCCGAACACGTGTATAACGATTTAAATGGAAAAATACCGCTTATTTTAGACGGCGGAAAGTGTAGTGGCGGAATAGAAAGCACCGTTCTT
The DNA here is from genome assembly GCA_045542055.1 of Christensenellaceae bacterium. Taxonomy (GTDB): domain Bacteria; phylum Bacillota; class Clostridia; order Christensenellales; family Borkfalkiaceae; genus UBA1259. The sequence continues at coordinate 27,015 of JAZQKH010000030.1, forward strand.
GACGTTACGGGCACAGTACCACGAATACTTCGTGCAGGGCTTATTACCAAAGAAATGATTGAAGAAGTTTGCGGTAGTTGTGAAATTGCCCAGCATAAAGAAACCGACAAGGTTAAGTCGCCGGGTGTAAAATATAGGCACTATCGCCCAAAATGTGACGCCGTGCTGTTTGAACACGACCAAATAGATAAAGCAAACGCCTATTACGACGAGTGCGTTGCAAGTGGCAAAAAACCCTTCATAATGTGTGCCGATAACGTTAAAAAGTTTTTTGATGGTAAAAACGTGCTAAACTTGGGCGAGTCTGCAGAGCAAATAGCGTCAAATCTATACGATAAATTACTTGAAGGCGAAAAGGTGGCAGACGTTATAATTGCAATGGCAATGCCTACTGAAAAGGGCGTATACCTTGGAATAATGAATAGATTAAGGAAATCTTGCGGATGAAAATAAAAAGAGTATTATTCGTCTGTACGGGCAACACGTGTCGAAGTCCTATGGCGGAAATTATCTTAAAGAACAAATTAAAACTTGCGGGCATTAAAGGCGTAAGGGTATCAAGTGCAGGCACTTGTGCAAACGAAGGTGATAAAATTAGCAAAAATTCCTCGCTTGCCCTAAAGCAAATGGGTTATAAAAGCTACGGCTTTAAGTCTAAACCCTTAGACCCTATGATGCTTCTTAAAAGTGATTTAACTATATGTATGTCCGCATCGCACAAAAGGGGCATAGCGTCCTTTCCAGGCGTTTATTCGGTAGGTGAAATTATGGGTAAAGACGTTGCCGACCCGTATGGCGGAAGCCTTGCAGAGTATATTGAGACTTCAAGGCAAATAGAAGACTTGTGCAACTTATTATTAAACAAAATTTTATATGGAGATAAATTATGAAAATTGCAATAGGATGTGACCACGGTGGAGTAAATCTTAAACCCGTTTTGATTGATTATCTAACAAAAAAGGGTTATGAATTTAAGGATTTTGGATGTAATACCGCAAATTCGGTTGACTATAACGACTATGCCCAAGCAGTTTGCACGTCAATTCAAAAGGGTGAATTTGATTTAGGTATTTTAATATGTGGGACGGGTATCGGTATGAGTATCGTTGCCAATAAACACAAGGGCATACGTTGTGCGCACTGTCAAGACGTGTTTAGTGCAAAGATGACAAAACTTCACAACAACGCCAACGTTTTGGCTATGGGCGAAAGGGTTATAGGACCGGGCTTAATGCTTGAGATAGTCGAAGCATTTTTAACCACGCCGTTTAGCAACGAAGACAGGCACGTTCAAAGAGTAAATAAAATTTTAGCATTAGAAGACAAAGTTTTCTAATGCGAAAGGGGAAAATATGAAAAAAGTAACAAAAGCCGTTATACCGGCAGCCGGTTTGGGTACGAGATTTTTACCCATTACCAAAGCAATACCAAAGCCAATGCTTGCGGTACTTGACAAGCCAACTATTCAATACATAGCAGAAGAACTTTTATCGGTTGGCATTGACGACATAACTATCGTGGTAAGTCCTGGCTCTGAAGTTATTAAAGAGCATTTCGGCAATGCCGATGCTTTGGCTAAAAGGCTTCTTGACGACGGCAAAACGGGTTTATACGAGATTTTAAAGCAAACCACACGCTTTAAGGTTAACTTTGCAGTTCAACACGTTGCAAACGGTTTGGCTGGGGCAATACTTTGCGCAGAACCCTTTGTAAAAGACGAGCCGTTCGCACTTCTACTTGGCGATGAACTATTATTCGCTGACAAAGGTCAAACTTCTTGCATAAAGCGTCTAGTTGACGTTTATAATCAAACGGGCAAGACGGTAATTGCAGGTATGCAAGTATTTGGCGACGACGTTTCTAAATACGGCAACATTGGTATTCGTGACGAAGTTGACGGCATTATTACAGTTGACCGTATAGTTGAAAAGCCAAGTATTAACGAGGCGCTTTCTAACTACGCAATTATCGGCAGATACGTTTTAAGTGGCGAAGTTATGTCTATGCTTAAAAAATTAAAGCCAAGGAATAACGAAATCTATCTAACAGACGTTTTGGACGAACTTGCCGAACGTGGTGACCTTCTTGCAAGTGGCTTTGAGGGTGACCGATATGACGTTGGCGATAAGTTTGGATTTATAAAAGCCAACGTAGAGTTTGCCCTAAAAAGCAGTGAAATAGGTGCTCAAACGGCTGAATACATTAAGGAATTAGCAAATAAATTATAATTGGACATAAATTAAATGTACTACAAAAAATGCTCACGCTGTGGATATAGTTACGGTGACTTTGTAGCAACGGGACTACTTGGTTGTCCCGATTGTTATAAAAGTTTTGAAGAAGAACTAAAACCCAGCATAAAAAAATTTCATTCAGCAATTATTCATACGGGTAAAAAGCCGTCTTGTACGGGTGTGGATAAAAAACTCATTGCAGAGTATAAACTATTGCTTAAGGAAAAACAACAGGCCGTTTTAGACGGAAGGTTTTCTGATATGGCTGAGCTTACCTTGCAAATTGACGCTTTAGCAGATGAACTTAAGAATAGGGGGTTGATGTAAGTGATTTTTACTTCGGAACTCATTGAAGGCACAGTCATAACCACCCGTGTCCGTTTGGCACGCAATCTTAAAGGCTTGCCGTTTAGAATTACCAACCCTACGCTCGCTAAAGAAGTGGTAAAAAAGGTTAATCGTGCGCTCGTCAAGTGCGATACGTTTAATTTATATTTCTCATCTAACTTAAGTGCCATTACGTTAGAAGCGTTAAAAGAAGAGCATTTAATTAGTAACACGCTTATAGAAAATAGTGATTTTAGTGCCGCACTTATTAACGAAAGTCGTGATATTAGCGTAATGATACACGAAGAAGACGTTATAAGAGAGCAGTGCTTTATGAAGGGGTTATGTCTATCTGAAGCGTATAAACGCTTAGAGCAAATAGACGATGAACTTTCAAAAAATTTAGATTTAGCCTTTGACGATAAGTTAGGCTATATCACTAGTTGCCCGACCAATTTAGGCACGGGGTTACGGGCTTCGGTTATGATGTTTTTGCCCGCCCTTACCGAAAGTGGCAAAATAAACGCTCTAATTAAAGAAGTTTCTAATCTTGGTTTAACTATTAGGGGTGTATACGGTGAAGGTAGTAAGGCGGAAGGTTATAACTATCAAATAAGTAACGACGTAACGCTGGGCGTTACCGAACAAGAAATTTTGCGTTCAGTCGAAGAAACCGTTATTATGATTTGCAAGGCGGAACGTGACGAAATGGAACGCCTTTACGGTAGGAGGCAACTAAAAACTATGGATAGGGCGAAAAAGTCGTTTGGCGTGCTTACCAACGCCGTGCTACTTGGCTACGACGAGTTTTTATCACATATTGCACAGGTTAAACTTGGCGTAATGCTCGGCTTTATCGACGTGGAAGATATAACGGCAATAGACGACTTAATAGTTGCAGTTCGCCCAGCCGTACTTTGCGAGAAGCAAGGTAAAAAGATGTCGGCTATAGATAGGGATTTATTTAGAGCCCAAATAGTAGGGCAAAAACTTCTTAAAATTAAAGTATAAAAGGGGACAGTATGTATTACGACGCATTTAGTCGAAACGTAAATCAAGTAATAGAATACGCAAACGCATTAGCAAAACGATTCGGTTGCAGATATATCGGCAGTGAACATATTTTGTTTGGCTTAATAAGTGTAACCGACGGTAGAGCGTCGGCAATTTTAAGGGAAGCAGGTGTTGACAACGAACGCTTTTTGAATTTATTTAAAAAGACGGTTGATATGACCACGACTTTTCCAGGCAATATGTTTACGCCACGCACCAAAAGGCTTTTTGAAAAGGCTGTTGACATATCTTTAAAGGCACATTCGGGCTTCGTTGGTACCGAACACCTTTTACTTGCCTTGCTTCTAGACCCGGATAGCGTTGCCGTTGCCATTTTAATGCAACTTCACGTAGACTATCAAGCGATGGCTGAAGATTTGGCTTCCAGTCTATTTAGAAAATACGAAGAAGATGAACAAGACGAATATTCTGACGAGCAGTCAAGCGTGTTTAATAACAATAGGTTTGATAGGTTTGGTGCAAGTCAACCTAGTCAAAGCCAAAAAAGACCCGCACAAGACAAGCCCGAGCAGGACGATATGAAGGAACTTCTTAAATTCGGAGTTAATCTTAACAAACAAGCCGAAATTGGCAAGTTGGACCCCGTTATAGGTAGAAAAAAGGAAATTGATAGGGTAATTCAAATTCTTTCAAGAAGAACTAAAAACAACCCCGTATTGATTGGTGAACCGGGCGTTGGTAAAAGTGCCGTTGTAGAAGGTTTAGCCCAAGCAATCGTAAAGGGTAACGTTCCAGAAATTTTGGCAGATAAAATAGTATTTTCACTTGACCTAGCGGGTATGCTTGCCGGTACTAGATATCGTGGTGATTTTGAAGAAAGACTTAAAAAAGCTATCGATATTATTAAGCAAAACGGCAATATCGTTTTATTTATAGATGAAATTCACACCATCGTTGGCGCTGGTAGTACGGGCGAAGGCAATATGGACGCCGCAAATATATTAAAGCCAATGCTATCACGTGGGGAACTTCAAACGATAGGTGCGACCACGCTTGACGAATATAGAAAACATATAGAAAAAGACCCCGCTTTAGAACGTAGATTTCAACCCATCATCGTTGACGCACCGAGCCCTGAAGAAGCAGTTGAAATTCTTAAGGGGCTTCGTGATAAGTATGAATCGCATCACGGGGTAAGTATTCCAGACGACGCTATACTTTCAGCCGTAACCTTGTCGGATAGATATATTACCGATAGATTTTTGCCAGACAAAGCCATTGACCTAATCGACGAAGCGGCTTCAAGGGTAAGGCTTGACAGTTACAACTCTCCCGTAGAAGCAAAGCAAAAGGAAAACCAACTAAATCTTCTTATCGCCCAAAAGAATGAAGCGATTCGCCGTGACGAACTTGAAAGAGCGGTTAGAATAAATAAAGAAATAGAGCAAGTAAACAAAGAACTTGACGAAATTAGGGCAAAGGCAAGCAAAGCCCCCGTTGACAGAGAAAAACTTAGACTTACCCCTGACGATATAGCAAAGGTAGTAAGTAATTGGACGGGCGTGCCGGTAGTAAAACTAACCCAAACTGAAGCGCAAAAACTTCTTGATTTGGAAAGTATTCTTCATCAAAGGGTTGTTGGGCAAGAAAACGCAGTCAAAGCCGTTTCAGACGCTATTAGGCGTGCAAGGGCGGGCTTAAAAGACCCAAATAGACCGGTTGGCTCATTTATATTCGTAGGTCCTACGGGTGTTGGTAAAACCGAACTTAGCAAGGCGCTTGCCGAAGCGGTTTTTGGCAATGAAGACAGCATTATCCGTGTCGATATGAGTGAGTATATGGAAAAACACTCTGTTGCCAAAATGGTTGGTGCGCCTCCCGGATACGTTGGTTTTGACGAAGCAGGGCAACTTACTGAAAAGGTTAGAAGAAAGCCCTATTCAGTAGTGCTTTTTGATGAAATTGAAAAGGCACATCCGGACGTGTTTAACCTAATGCTTCAAATTCTTGACGACGGTAGACTGACCGATAGCAAGGGCAGAGTTGTAAACTTTAAGAATACCATTATAATTATGACGTCTAACGTTGGTGCAACCCGTGTTGCACAAAAGAACGCTTTAGGGTTTGCAAGTTCATCGCAGGCTCAATACGACACTATGTGTGATAATTATAACGAAGCGCTTAAAGAAAAATTCCGTCCGGAATTCTTAAACCGTATAGACGATATAATAGTATTCCACAAACTTACTAAAGAAGAAACTTCTAAGATTGCCGAATTATTATTAACGAGTTTAAGGAAGCGTTTATCGGTTATGGAAGTTAAAATGCAAATTACACCGCAAGCAATGGAGCTTATAATTGAAAAGGGTTATGATAACGATTACGGGGCAAGACCGCTCAAAAGGGTTATTCAGCGCAATATTGAAGATAAACTTTCTGAAGAAATCTTAAGTGGCAGACTTTCCGAGCGTTCAACCGTGCAAATCGACGCAATTGACGGCAAGTTTGTGTTTAACAGAATTTAACAAACGTAAAAAAGCCCCGTCGTTAATATGCGGGGCTTAGTAGTAGGCAAATATGCAAATAGGAATTTCAACGGCGTCTTTGTTTGGAAGAAAGGATACTGAACAAGCGTTAGAATACTTTAACAAAGTGGGCGTAAACACTGCCGAAGTGTTTTTAGAGTCTTTTTGTGAATACAATAAAGACTTTGGCAAGCAGTTGTCATTGAAAAAGGGTGACGTAAAGGTGCACTCTATACATACCTTAACCACTCAGTTTGAGCCAACGCTTTACAGTCTTAACCAAAAGGCGGAAAAGGATTCGTTTACACTATTAGAATCCACCTTGCAATGCGCCAAGGAACTTGATGCAAAGTACTATACCTTTCACGGCGTAGCAAGGTTAAAACGTACGCCCTTTACAATAAATTTTGATAGGGTTGGGGAAATTACCCAACGAATAATTGATAAGTGTGCTGAGTACAACGTAAGTTTAGCGTACGAAAACGTGCATTGGTGCTATTATAACTATATCGGCTTTTTTAATGAACTTAGAAGGCGTGTAAAAGGCTTAAAAGGCACTCTTGATATAAAGCAAGCCCGCCAAAGTGATATTGATTATAAACAGTTTTTAACTGAAATGGGCAGTGATATAGTTACCGTGCATTTGTCCGACGTTAAATCAGACGGAAAGATGTGCTTGCCGGGCGTAGGTACGTTTGATTTTGACGAACTTTTTAAAATGCTTAAGGACGTGGGTTTTAACGGTGCATGCCTTATAGAAGCCTATCAAAACGATTATTCTTGCCTTGAAGAACTTATGCAGTCATTAGATTTTATAAAAGATACGGCAAGCAAATACTTTTAATATTAAGGTCAAAATTTTTAGAAAACAAGTCTTTAAAAAAGGCTTGTTTTTTAATAGCAATAATTTAAAAAATCAAAGCCCGCTTAATAGCGGGCTTTAACCTTCGATTAAATCAGTCAAATTATTCTTGTGGTTTTGCTTTCTCTTCTTCAAAAGCAGCCAGAATCACCTTAATCATTTCTTCACGAGTTTCAGTCTTGATTGGGTGAGCGATGTCTTTATACTCGCCGTCAGCAGTTTTTCTGCTGGGCATAGCAATAAAGTAGCCTTCATTTCCTTCAATAACTTTAATGTCGTGAACAACAAAACAGTCATCAAAGGTAACGGAAGCAACCGCTTTAAGTTTGCTATCGTCTTTTTTAACGATGCGAACTCTGGTGTCTGTGATTTTCATTTTCGTTACCTTCCTTATCAGTCGTTAAATCCATTTTAGCATAGTTTTTGCTACTTTTCAATAGGTTTTTTTAAAAAAATTGCGATTTTTTAAACATTTTATCAAAAATTTGATTGAAAACGTATTATTTATATTATGGATAATTTTAATATAAGAAAATTTAATAAAATTTACTTTTGTGGAATTATGGGCGTTTCGATGAAGGCTTTAGCCGAACATAGTCTAAAGCTTGGTTTTAAGGTGGGTGGAAGCGACACTATTTTGCACGACGACACCCTGCTATTCGGTGGTAAGGCGACGTGTGGTAGTGGCAAAAATTTAAAAAATATCAAAATCTTCGAACCTGAGTTAATAGTTTACACTTCGGCAATTAGTCTTAAACACAAGGAATTAGTCTATGCAAGAAAAAAAGGTATAAAGATTATTGGTAGAAGTCAGTTTCTTGCCGAGATATTAAAAGAATTTAGGCACTGCATAGCGGTTAGTGGTTGTCATGGTAAAACTACGTCAACAGCTATGATAGCAAGAATATTTTATCAAGCGGGTTTGCCGTTCACATCGTTTATTGGTGGTGAAGATAATTTGCTCGGCGCATATTACTTTAACGGCTTCGAATACGCCGTAGTTGAAGCGTGTGAATATAAAAAGAACTTTTTATCTATAAAGCCGTCGGTTTCGGTTGTGCTTAATATTGACAACGACCACGCAGACAGTTTTATAGATATGCAAGATAGAATTGATGCCTTTAAGTCGTTTACTGCGGGCAGGGTTTCGGTGGTAAACGCTGACAACGAGCTATGTTCAAATCTTTCGGGTATGGCAACTTTAACTTTTGGCATTAAAAATAAAAGTCAATATTATGCAAAAAACATATCAAATACGGTTAGGGGAATATCGTTTGATTTTTACGTAGGCGTTGTTAAACGTGGAAGAATCAACCTAAAAGTATTTGGCAAGCATAACGTTTATAACGCCTTGTCGGCGTGTGCCGTTGCAGAATATTATAATCTTCCATTTAACGCTACAAAAAAAGCCTTAGAAGGGTTTGACGGTGTCAAAAGACGTATGGAACGGATTGGCGAAATAAACGGGGCGGAAGTTTATGCAGATTACGCTCATCACCCAACTGAAATAAAGGACGCTTTTGAAATCATAACTCAAGAAGAAGATAAAGCCTTGTACGTTTTTCAACCGCACACCTATTCAAGAACTCAAACTTTGATGCAAGACTTCGTTAAGGTTTTTAGCAAAATGGAAAACCTAATTATATACAAAACGTTTCCTGCAAGAGAGAAGTATAATAGGCTAGGCAGTGCAAGGGAATTGTATAAACGTATTAAAAAGAGTAAAACTAATAACGTATTTTACATAAATACCCCAAGTAAACTGCAAAGATTTATTGACAACAAACAAAGATTTTCAAAAATATACGTAATTGGTGCAGGGGATTTGTATTCTATTTTTAAAAAAACAATTCAAAACCAAAAAAATGTTTAAAAGCCCTTGAAAAACGTTTGCAAAATTTGGCGAATAGTTGTATTATATATGTATAATTATAATAGGAGAGAATTTGGCAAAATGGTAGACAAAAAGAGAAAGATTGCCGTTTTAGGCACTGGTAACGTTGGCGCAACTATTGCATACGCTTTGACTTTACAAGGCATCGCATCTGAAATAGTTTTAGTAGACATCAATAAGGAAAAAGCAGAAGGCGAAGCATTAGACCTTACTCAATGTGCTGCAAGCGTACCTTCAGTAAAAGTATGGAGTGGTGAATATGAAGACGTTGCTGGTTGTGACGTAATCGTTGTAACTTTCGGCGTTGGCAGAAAGCCCGGTCAAACTAGACTTGACCTTGCAAAAATCAACCTTGGTATCTTAAAGAGCGTTATGCCTAACGTTGCAAAAATTGCACCCGAAGCATTATACGTAATTGTTTCTAACCCCGTTGACTTAATGACTTATGAAACTATCAAGTGCACGGGTTTACCTGCAAATCAAGTTATTGGTACTGGCACGCTTCTTGACTCTAACAGATTATCACAAGCCGTTGCAAATTACTGTGGTGTTGATACCCACAACGTTAACTCTTACGTTATCGGTGAACACGGCGATGCTTGTATGGCTCCTTGGAGTCTTTGCACAATCGCAGGTTATCCCGTTAAAGATTACTGCAAGAAGTTCTTAGGTGTAACTGAAGAAGTTTTAGACGCCGAACTTGAAAATATTTACACCGGTATGGTACAATCTGGTGCAAAAGTTATCAAAGCAAAGGGCGCAACCTTCTACGCAATCGCTGCTTCAACAGTTCAACTAATCAAGGCAATCCTTTCAAACACCAACACCATTTTGCCTTTATCAACAATGTTAAGTGGTGAATACGGCGCAAAGGATATCTGTATGGGCGTTCCTTGTATGGTTGGCTCAAACGGTTTGATTAAGGTAGTTGAACTTCCCTTAACCGATGAAGAAAATAAGATTTTAGCCGAAAAGGTAGCATCTTTCAACGCTACTTACGAAGCTTTAGAACTTAAATAATTCTATTCTAAAAGGGAGTAGTTAGCAATTATAATTTGCACTTGCCGTCGTCAATACGGATTTATCCCGGTGGCAAGAACCAATTGGTTTAACGAGACTTTTATCTATTCTTAGGTAAAAGTCTTTTTAAATTTTCACAAAAGGGAAAACCTATAATAAGGGGAAAAGTATGGAAAAGATTGTAATTTTATGTTTGTTTGCATTAACTTACGTGTTAATAATAGCCTTTCCTAACCATAAGACTTGGACGACGGGCGGTATAGCGCTTGTCAGTGCACTTTTTTTAATCATATTTGGCAGAACAGAGTACGGCTTTATTTCAACTCTTTCAAGTATAAAGTTTGACGTTGTGTTTATGCTTGCCGGCATTATGCTTACCGTTGGTGTTTTTGCCGATAGTGGTATGCCTAATAAGATTGCGGACAAGCTTATGTCAAAAATGCCAAACGCTATAACGGCAGTTATTACTATAAGTTTGTTATCCGGCTTTATTTCGGCTTTCGTTGATAACGTTGCAACCCTTTTAATGCTTGCGCCAATCGGCTTTGCAATAGCAAATAAGGTTAACGTTTCTCCGATTCCCGTTTTAATTTCTATTGCAGTATCTTCAAACTTGCAAGGTGCGGCAACGCTTATAGGGGATACAACTTCAATAATGCTTGCGGATGCAGCGGGTATGGGTTTTTTCGACTTCTTCTTTATTGACGGCAAATTCTCAATTTTCTGGGCGGTTGAGTTGGGTGCTATTGCAACCGTGCCCGTATTGATGTTTATATTTAGAAAAAGTAAACAAAAAATTGAATATCAAAGCGAGAATATTAAGGTTAAAACGTTATTTCCAACCATAGTGCTTTTAATCAATATGGCGCTACTCGTTTGTTCTTCTTTCATTGAATTTGAAATTCAGTTATTCGGCAAAAGCATAAACAACGGTTTAATATGTTTAATTTGCGGTGTAATAGCAACGGTAGTTTATTGCTCAACTCAAAAGAAGTCGTTTGGTTCTATTGCAAAAGAGTCGTTTGATTATCAAACTATATTGTTTTTAACCTTCTTATTTATCATAATCGGCTGTGTAGAAAACGTTGGTATTATAAAAGATATTGCAAACTTCTTTGCAGGGGTGGGCGATAAAAACGTGTTCTTGCTATATACCTTAATAGTATTTGCATCAGTCGTTCTTTCTGCGTTTATTGATAATATACCGTACGTTGCGACAATGCTTCCCGTAATAACGGGCTTGGCGGGTAATTTTACACCTGAAATCACCTTAATGTTATACTTTGGCTTGCTTATTGGCGCAACGCTTGGCGGAAACATAACTCCTTTTGGTGCTTCTGCAAACGTGGTTGCTATCGGTATGCTTAAAAAGGAAGGCTATGCAGTAAAGAACTCTGACTTTTTTAAAATTGGTGTTCCGTTTACGTTAGTTGCCGTTCTTACCGGTTACTTGTATTGCTATCTTGTTTTCGGATTATAATTTAATATAAGAACCCAAATTAAAAAGGCGTGCTAACAAGCACGTTTTTTTAATTGTTTACTACGTTTTTCATTGTTTAATATTGACACAAAAAATATTTAATGTTATAATAAAAAGGAGGTGTCTGAATGAAAAGTTTTTCTGCAAAAAAAATTGTTGTCTTATGTATTTCTATTTTAGGTTCTATAGTTCTAGTATTAAGCCTATTCTCTAAAATCCTTACATATAATTTTTTATCGGGAATTTCCAGTGTGGAATTTGTCAATTTTACTTATGAAAACGGTTTTAGTCTACTTGACTTTCAATCATCTGTTCTTAATAATTATTTGTTTGATACCGTAAATATAAAGTATTTTGACGTTACTTTAGTAACTATTCTAATTATTTTAGTTTTAGCTATTGGTGTATTAGGTTTTATATTAAATACTCTTGCTCTATTCTTTTTTAGCAATAAAAGTGCGTATAAATGTGCAAAAACATTTAATATTTTAGGTCTTGTGTTTACCTTTGTTTTCGGCTTGATTTCTATCATAATGGTCAGAAATATAAACTTCACTATTCAACGAGATTTGACATCCGTGGGTTCTATCCAAGATTTTACAATGTATCAATTTAAAACCTTTGCATATCTTCCATTTATATTTCAAGCTATAGTGCTAATTGCATCTCTAATTTGTGAAGGGTTAGTTACTGAAAACTCTAATACAAAAATTAAAGAGAAAAATACAAAAAATAAAGTTGTGAATACGTCTATAGTATCAAACATAGAAAAGCAAAATAAATTGGGAATCAAAGCTATAGACGTTTTGAAAAGATATAACGAACTTCGCTCTCAAGATATAATTAACGAGAAAGAATTTGAAATCAAAAAGCAAAGAATAATATTTGATGAATCAAATATTGATTTATATGAAGAAACTATTATTTTAGATGAAATAGTTAAGTACTACGATGTCTATAAGGATGGAGTAATCAGTATTGATGATTTTGACAAGAAGAAAAAAGATATATTAAAAATATAAAAAAGGCGTGCTTGTTAGCACGCCTTGATTATTTTAAATATTTGTAATCGATAAATCTTAGTATATTTCTAAGCCTGAAGGTGAGAAGGTAAACACGTTTTTATCCATTTCGTACACGCCACCGTTAAGTGCGTAAATTGCACCCGACAACATATCAAGAACACGAATTTGAGTGTCGTGTTTTAAATCGGTTAAATGCACAATCGCAGTTTTACCAGCCTTAAGGGCGTTTATAACTGCTTCAACGTCTTCAAAAGAAGTAGGCTTAAAAACTGAAATAGGACCTTTAGTTTGCGCCGTGTCAATAGCACCACCGTATTCGTTAAGCCTTTCAGATTTTGGTTTTTCTCTACCAAAAATATCAAAAACACCCATAATTAAACTCCGTAATTCCTTTTACCGAAAATTTTACTTCCCAGCCTTATCATATTGCTACCGTTAGCGATAGCTATTTGGTAATCGTTACTCATACCAACAGAAAGATACTTAAAATCATATCCGTCTTTAATCATTGTATCATAAAGTCCACGCATTTTCAAGCATAAATTTTTTAGCATTTCTTTGTCGTCGACGTGGGGGAGCATTGCCATAAGACCTTTAACCTTAACGCCTTCGAGTTTTGATATTTGCTTAACTGCGTCTAAACAGTTATCAAAATCAAAACCACTTTTAGAAAGTTCCCCACCAATATTAATTTCAATAAGAATATCTTGGCAAACGCTCTTTTTTAAGGCTTGACGTGAAATCTCTTCAGCTAAACGAATACTGTCAACCGATTGTATTAAACTTACCTTTCCAACTAAATATTTAACCTTGTTGGTTTGTAAATGCCCAATAAAGTGTTGCTCGGCATTTGTTATAAGGTCGGTTTTTTCCCTAAACTCTTGCACCTTATTTTCGGCAACTATTTCAAGACCCAATTCGCATGCTCTATTTATAGTTTGCACAGGAACGGTTTTGGTAGCACCTACTAAATAAACCTTTTCGCCAAGATTATTGCCATTTTTTATAAAAGATAAAATTTCTTTTAATACTTTTTCATCCATTATTTTGCGTTTAAAACGTCCTTCATACTATAAAGACCGGGCTTTTTGCCAATTATAAACTTTGCGGCAGTTATAGCGCCTTGTGCAAAAACTGCACGGTCGGTTGCTTGATGTGAAATAGTAACGGTTTCACTTTCACCGGCAAAAATAACGTCGTGTTCGCCAACGATGTTGCCACCACGAACGGCGTGAATGCCAATTTCATCAGCATTTCTTTTACCTACGATGCCTTCACGTCCGTAAACGTAAAACTTTTCAGGCAACGTTTCTTTAACAGCGTCTGCAAGCATTAGGGCAGTGCCACTTGGAGCGTCAACTTTGTTGTGGTGATGTTTTTCAATAATTTCAATATCAAAGCCGTATAGTGAAAGCGCAGCCTTTTTAACTAAATCTAAAATAGCGTTTACGCCAAGCGACATATTCGCAGAGCGGAAAAGTGCAATTCGTTTACTTGCTTCAGTTACCTTTGCAACGTGTTCTTCGGTGTATCCCGTAGAACAAAGTATGCAGGGGATACCTTTAGCAGTAGCAAAAGTTAAAATAGAGTAAAGCGAAGCGGGTGAAGAAAAGTCGATAATAACGTCAACCGCATTATCTACTTTGTCAAAACTATCGTAAACGGGGTAGGTTGGGTTAGAAAAATCTTCAAACCTATCAATACCGCAAACGGCGGCAATATTATCGTCAAGGCAAACGGCTTCATAAACTTTTTTACCCATTCTGCCGTTAGCACCGCAAATTAAAAGGTTAATCATACGTTCTCCTTTATTTTAAGACCAAAGTCAGTAAGGATTTTCTTCATTTGAGCGTCGTGTTCGGGTTCTAAAACGGTAAGCGGGGCACGAACTATGCCACTGCCAAGTCCAACGAGTTCAGACGCTCTTTTAACGGGGATAGGGTTAACTTCGCAAAACATAATGTCAATGAGTGGAAGAAGCCTTTCCTGAAGAACTGCCGCTTCTTCGTTTTTGCCGGCAAAGAAGAGTTTTGCAACGTCAGAAACTTCCTTAGGAACTATGTTTGAAGCAACCGATATTAAACCCATAGAGCCGATTGAAAGCATAGCAAGGTTAAGGTTGTCGTCACCAGAATAAAGTGCCGTTTTGCCCCTTAAAAGTCTTGCAGTTTCACAAATTTGTTCCATATTACCACACGCTTCTTTAACACCGCCGATGTTTTTGTGCTCGGCAATTTCAGCCATGGTTTGTGGCAAAATGTTAACGCCCGTTCTTGCAGGCACGTTATAGCAAAGCACTGGGATATCAATGTTGTCACAAATATCGTTGTAATATTTAACTAAACCCTTTTGGGTACATTTATTATAGTAGGGGGTAACAACCAATAGTCCGTCAGCGCCAAGTTTTTGTGAAAGTTGACTTTTCTTAATAGCGTTTTTGGTGCAGTTGCATCCAGAACCCATAATAAATTTTACACGTCCGGCAATTCTATCGTAAGAGAATTTAGCAACCGTTTCGTATTCTTCGTCGGTAACGGTGGGGGCTTCGCCTGTCGTGCCTAAAATACATAAAGCGTCAATGCCGTTTTCGATTTGGAAGTCGATTTGTCTACCTAAAGAGTCGTAATCGATACCGTACTTGGTAAACGGTGTAATAGCGGCGGTACAAGTGCCCTTAAATATCATTTTATTCATAATTAGTCCCCTAATTTATAATAATTTGGTAGTTGTTATATTAAAAATATGATAGGTTAGTTGCGTTGATTTTTAACCGCACCAAGTTCAATAGCCTTTTCAGCAATTTGAACGGCATTAGTGGCAGCACCCTTTCTAATGTTATCTGCAACACACCAGAAGTTAGCGCCAGATTCAACGGTGTCGTCAAGTCTAATTCTACCAACGAAAACTTCGTTCTTATTTTCAGCGGTAATTGGCATAGGGTATAGGTTGTTTGCCGTATCATCTTGAATTACAATGCCTTCAGCGTTAGCAAGAACCTCTTTAATTTCAGCAAGCGTACAAGGTTTGTTAAATTCAACGTTGATAGATTCACTATGACCATAGTAAACGGGTACACGTACGCAAGTAGCGGTAACCTTAATACTTTGGTCGCCTAAGATTCTTTTAGTTTCAAAAATCATCTTATCTTCTTCTTTGGTATAGCCGTTTTCCATAAACACGTCAATGTGGGGTAGACAGTTGCCAAAAATAGGGTATGGGAATTTTTGTGGTGCTTCACCGCAAATACCGCCCTTCAAATCATTAAAACCTTTCACGCCAGCACCTGATACTGCTTGATAGGTAGAGTAAACTACTCTCTTAAGACCAAAAGCCTTTTGTAAGGGCTTAAGCATAACTACTGCTTGAATAGTAGAGCAGTTGGGGTTAGCAATAATATTTTTATGCCACAAAATATCATCAGCGTTACATTCTGGAACTACTAGCGGAACATCGGGGTCACGTCTCCAAGCGCTTGAGTTGTCAATAACGAGTGCACCACAGTCGGCAAATATAGGGGCAAAAGTTTTACTTGTGTCACCACCTGCCGAGAACAGTGCAATATCAACGGGGGTGTTTTTAACGTTTTCTTCAGTAAGTTCAATAACGGTGTGCTGTTTGCCCATAAAATCTATTTTAGAACCCGCAGATTTTTTGGAAGCAAATAAATAATAATTTTCCACGGGAAGTTGTTTTTCTGATAAAACTTCCATCATCTTTCTACCAACCATACCGGTTGCACCAACTACGGCAACGTTATACTTTTTCATTTAAGTACGTACTCCTTGAGAATTTTATACGAATAGTTTAGCAAACCTTTGAATAAAAGTAAAGTTTTTTTAATCAATAACCCTTTTTTATTTGTAAAAAATTTAAATTTAGTATAATATATATATTAGATAATTTTAAAATTAGCGTAAATCTTGGTTGTTATGTAGAGAGACCAAGTTAACGGAGATTAAATGGCAACTTACAAAAAACGTAAAAAAGAAGGTTTCGTAGCCCGTATGGTTATGGGTGCGGAAAAATCTGAAGGCTATGCAAGAGCGTCGCTTCCCTCAAACAGATGGGAACTTTTTTGGGATATACTAAAAAACAGGTTGGGCAGACTCGTTGTTGTTAACCTTTTGATGTGTTTATTTTTTATTCCACTCGCATTGTTATTTTTGTTTAGATACACTTACTTAGCAAACCTTGGTATGCAATATCCATACGCTAACGGATTCGGCGTTGGTTATCAAGCATTAGTTTCTATGATAGGTCTTAATGAAAGTGCAATTTTTACCGCAAATTTAGTAAGTTTTTTGTTTATGCCGATAGCGTTATCGATAGCCGCCGTTGGTATTTCCGGCGGGGCGTACGTTATGCGTAACGTCGTTTGGACGGAAGGCGTTTTCGTTGCAAACGATTTTTGGCATGGCATAAAGGCAAACTTTAAAACCATCGTTTTAGTGTGCCTATCATATTCGCTAATATTTTATATTTCAGTACTCGGAATATCGCTGATGAATACTTACCTTTCGGCAAGAACGGGGCTCAATTGGCTTTTCTGGATAGTAAAAATAGTTTGTATTGTAGTGCTGGCTTTCTACACGATAATGTGCCTTCATATGATACCTATGGCTGTTACTTACGACGTTAAGTTCTTCCGCTTAGTTAAAAACTCATTTTACACAACGTCTGCACTTTTAGTTCAAAATATATTCTTTATAGCACTTGGCTTAGTTCCGTTTGCACTATTCCTTTTTGGCGATTTTTTTGCAACAATCTCAGTATTGGTAGCAATTTTAATAGGTTTTTCAATCTTTTTATTAGTGTGGACAAACTATTGCCAATGGATATACGACAAATATATCAACGATAGGGTTGAAGGTGCTAAAAAGAACCGTGGTATTTACCAAAAGGTTAAAGAAACTGATAACTTTGCCCAAATCGACAAGGTTAGAAGCCAATTAGAATATGCCAGCCTAAGTTCGCTTTCTTCTAAACCAATTAAGCCTATTACGGATGAAGAACTTCAACTTGCAGAACTACCCGAATCGTTTACACGTGGTGACATTGAGAAGCTTAACCAAAGCCGTAAGGCTCTTTACGAAGATAACGAAAGGTATATTAAGGAGCATTTAACCGACCAAAAGTATGCACAGATAGAAGAAGCTAAAGAGAAATTAGATTCAGAAGAGCAAGAACGCTTAAAGAGAATTGAGCAGGCTAAAAAAGAACTTGCTAAACGCAAAAAGAATAAAAAATAATTTTTATTAAAAACGGGGTAACCACCTTGAATAAATTGTTAAAAACGCTTGTGTTCGACGGGTATATGACCCTTGCCGTATTGGATACTACCGATATGGTAAACAAGGCAATACAAATTCATAACTTATCGCCCGTATGCGCAGCCGCACTTGGTAGAACGCTTACTGTAGCAACGTTTATGTCTTCCTTTTTAAAAGGTGACAAAGAAAAACTTTCCGTAACGGTAGCGGGTGACGGTTTGGGTGGTAAAATAACCGTCAGTGGTAACGGCAAATTGCAAATGCGTGGATATATTGATAATCCACAAGTGCATCTACCGTTAAATACTAAAGGCAAGCTTGACGTCAGTGGTTGCGTGGGTAAAAACGGCAGAATAACCGTAGTTCGTAGTATGGGGTTAAAAGAGCCATACGTTGGTACTAGCAAGATTGTCAGTGGCGAAATTGCTGAAGATTTTACCGCATATTACGCCCTTAGCGAACAGCAACCAACCGCAATGGCACTTGGCGTAAAAATCGGCACGGACGGTACTTGTATAGGTGCGGGTGGCGTTATAATTCAAGCGCTCCCTGGCGTTAAAGAAGAACATATCGTTAAGGCGGAAGAAATTATAAATAGCCTTTCAAACGTTTCAACTATAATAAATCAAAGTGGTGCGGAGGCCATTTTGTCGGAGTATTTTGGCGTGACTGAATACGAAACGCTAAACCCCGTTTACGAGTGCCTTTGCAGTAGGCAGTATTTGGAAGGCATACTAATTTCACTTGGCAAAAGCGAACTTGAAGATATGATAGCAAAAGACGGTCAAATTAAAGTGGACTGCGAGTATTGTAAAAAATCCTATATATTTACAGGCGAAGACGTGGATAAACTGTTTAAGTAGGACAATACTAACTTAGACGGGATTTAATAAGTGTTAATGGAAGAACTAAAGACTAAAATAGCCCGTGTAGGCGCAGAGCGTTATATAAACACGGCAAAGAATAAAATGGAAAAGAGCGATTACTTTGGTGCGCTTGGGTTTTTGTACACGGCGCTAGGAATAGAGCGCTCTTTTGTTTGTTACAAACTATTAGCCGAAAGTTACAATGCACTTTTTGAGTACGAAACGTCGAACAAATTTTGGTATTTGTATTTAGATAGTTGCCCAAAAAATCAAGTTGCCACGGCGTACGAGGGGTTAAGTGCAAACTTCGTAGCGCAAAACGACCTTTTGCATGCAGGGTACTATTTTAACTTATTGCTTGCTGAAGACGGCACTAAACTTCAAAGCGAATTAGGTGTTGAGTTTGCTGAAAGTTACGTTCAAGCAACCGACCCAAAAAGCCAATTCTATTTAGCGTATCCAAGCGAAAAGGCTAATTATAAAAGGCTTGAAGATAAGGCTAAAAGCGCTTATTTAACGGGTGACTTTCAAACGGCGGTTACTACCTATAAGTTGATTCCACCTGAGAAACTCAGTAACGACGCAATAGAAAATTTAAGTATGTGTTGTTACGTAATGCAGGACTTGCAAACGGCAATCGATATATGCCGTGATATCGTTAAGGTTAAACCTAACAACCTAACGGCACTTAGCAATCTTTGTTCTATATATAACCTTAAACGTGAAAGGGAAAAGGCGGTATATTACTACCAATTGGCTAAGCAAAACTATACGGGTAGCGAAGAAGACAACTATAAAATAGTCGACTGTGCTATCGAGCAGGCTGACGACGCCTTTGTTGTTGAAATTTTACAAAAACTAACCGTCGATAACCCCAACCAATCAAGCCTACTTTTTCCGTACGGAATTGCGCTGTCAAACTTAGGGTTTTTCGAAAGGGCGGAAAGGTGTTTTAGTCGAATTTGTAAACTTTTTCCTTACGATGAAACTTACGCTTTTTACGCCAAATACGTGCAAAAAATAAATTTAACTGGTAAAGACGAACAGCAACTTTTACCTTTTAAATATAAAAAGGAAATACCGCCAAAACTTGCAACCGAATATAAAGCACGTATTAAGGAACTGTTTAGCGACCTTAATAAAATAAACACGAACAAACGCAACGAAAACTTAAAGGTATTAAAATGGGGCTTAACGCAAGAAAGTCACGTTATTTGCAACGATAGTATTTTGGCGCTAAGTTCATGCGGGCTACCGCAAGCAAGAAAAATTCTTTTAGATACGCTTATGGACGTTGAAGTGTCTGCTGAAGTTAAAGAAAAGATTGTATTTTCTTTAATTCTGTCAGGATATAGGGGTAAAATTCACGTGGTTGCTGGCAGGTTTTACGTTAAACTAAAGGGCGCTAAACTACCTTTTGACGACAAGCCGAACGGCACGCTATTCGTTCAAGGCTACGCATTTGCACTATCTAAACTAATGTTTTGGAATATAGATAACGTCAATCGCTTAGTTATTAGTGCCAATAAGGTATATAACGCACTTAACTTTGACGCAGAACAAATGCAACTTGACCAGCGTGAAGTAGCCGCCGTTATCATAAGCGTTTCAGATATTCAAAAAGTTACCCAGCATATAAACGTAAGTGCTATGCTCGGTGTTGACGCTGATAAAATTAAAAACCTAATCAAACTTGTAAAGGGTGATAATAATGATAAAAATAATTGATATGGATAAACTTTTTGATAAGTACATTTCAGACTTCGTTTATAGTAATATCGGTAAGGTTAATCCTGATGAAATTGAAAATCAAATACCAAAGTTATACGAACAATTTGGCGATAAACCACTTGCAGAGTTAGACGGCAAAACTCCAAATCAATACTACGCTTCTTTTGGCGGGGAGGAGCTTGTAGAGTGTCTTAAAAGCCACCTAACGCAAGGCGTAGAAGTTTCAGACTTTTTGTGTGAAGCTTTGCAAAACAACCCCGATAACGAAAGGGTTCTAATAGACTGCCTAAATCAAGATAATGACGAAGAACTAACGCTTTATTTAATGAATATGTTAGACGCATTAGATAGCAAAGCGTGCGTGCAAAGGTATTTAGAGTTTATTTTGTGGGACTATTCTGAGCCGATTAAAGAACTTGCCACTGAAATTCTTTGCAGAAATTGTGAACTGGTTAAAGACGCCTGCCTTAAAGCGTATAAAGAAAGTACGGCTTCGGTAAGGGTGTATTTAACTCAAATATTATCATACTGTAAAAACGACGATGCAGTGTTTGACGTTTTAGTTAACGAATTTATTGCCAATCCAACCGAGATACCAACGTATGCAAATTATCTTGCAAGGTATTCAGATGAAAGGGCGTTGCCATTTTTGATTGCTTCAATTGAAAACGAAAAGATAAATTATCAAGATTTTGAAGAACTTCGCTATGCAATAGAGGCACTTGGCGGTACTTACGATAAACAGCGTGACTTTACAGCAGACAAGATTTACAAAAAGATAAAAGCCCAAAAAGAGACGCCCAAGTATAATACGGAAGTATAATAAGGTCAATTTTTGCCCATAATACTGATATACCTACGGAGGTTTTTATGGCAAAAAAGAAAAAACAAAAAATAAAGAAGCTTAGCGAAGAAGACTATGCTAAGTATATTATGGCTCTTAAAGATGAAGAGCCGGTAGACGGTTATAGACCGTAAAAAGAAAAAAAATCTTTCTTAGGAAAGATTTTTTTGCTATATTGTTGTGTTTTATATTAAAATTCTGTATAATATTAAGGTAAAAAATTTTTAGCACCTAAGGAAAAAGATGATTTTAATTAAAACAGTTGATAATAAAAAAGACGTAAAAGAATTTGCAACGTATCCATTAAAACTTTATAAACCTTGTCCATATTACGTTCCATCAATGCGTGAAGACGAACTTAACACCTTTGACGAAAATAAAAACGTAAACTTAAAAGGGTGCAAGGCGAAAGGCTTTTTAGCGTATAAAGACGGCGAGTTGGTCGGCAGAATTATGGCGCTTATTTGTTCGGCTGATAGCGTTTCTGAAAAAGAACAATACGTAAGGTTTTCACGTTTTGAGTGTATAGATGATATTGAAGTTTTTAAAGCACTATTAGGTGCTGTTGAAGTTTTCGGCAAAGAAAACGGTGCAAATTATATACACGGACCTTGGGGTTTTAACGACCAAGATAGGGAAGGTATGCTTACGTATGGCTTTGATAAGCGAAGCACTTATGCGACCAACTATTACTACCCGTATTTTTGTGAAAATATGGTTAAGTTAGGCTTTGAAGACGAATCTAAATGGATAGAAAAAAGCTTTACAATACCAAAAGAACCATACGAGCGTATAACAGCATTATCCGAAAAGATTAAAAAACGTTTCAATTTGGTTGAAATTGCCGATACTTTAAGCCTTAAGCAAATTATAAAGCGTTACGGGTTAAAACTTTTTGATTGCGTTAACGAAGCGTACGGCGATTTGGACGGTTACGTTCAGCACTCAGACGAAGTTAAGGCAAGCATTATCGACTCGTTCGGTGTTATAGTTAATACTCGTTATATAAGCATTTTAGTCGATAGTGAAGATAAGGTTGCGGCGTTTGGTATATGTTTACCATCTATATGCGATGCACTAATTAAAAGTAAAGGTACTATTTTCCCAACCGGTATTTTTGGTTTGCTTAAATCAATTAACAAACCTAAGGAATTGGAAATGGCACTTATCGGCGTAAGCAAAAAGTATAAAAACGCCGGCCTCAATTCGGTTGTTATTTGTAGGATTATGAACAACGTAATAGCTGACGGTATTGAAAGAATCGAATCTAACCCAATGCTTGAAACAAACCTTAACATCCAACAGCAATGGAAGTTTGCTGAAAGTGAAGTTATCAAAAAACGCCAAACCTATAAAAAGAAAATTGGTGAGTTTATTGATAGTTATAAACCTATGTAAAAACAAAATAAATGCTAAAAAGCAGGCTTTGATGCCTGCTTTTTTGTTGTGGCCATTATTAAAAAACGATAGTAATACGCATACTTTTTTGATATTCAGAGTGAGCGTAAATTTTCCAACGGTGCTTGTTGGCAAGCGACTTTGCAATACTTAGTCCAAGACCGCTTCCGCCAGACTCCCTTGACCTTGAAACGTCTGCACGGTAAAAGCGTTCAAACATTTTTGCTTCTTCGCCGGCGTGAACTAAACTGCCTTCATTATAAACTGAAAAGACAGCCCTGTTTCCGTCCTTTTTAAGGGTAACCACAATTTCAGTTTTTTCTTTTGAGTGTTTAACGGCGTTGTCAAGCAATATATTTATAATTTGTTTAACGTGTTTGGCGTTTGCGTAAACTAAAACCTTTTGCGCTATATCGGTCGTAATCATCTTTTGATTTTCAAAGGCAACCGCTTCAAAGGGGAGCGTGCTTTCTAAAACGATTTCAGATAGATTAAGGTTAGTTTTTAATTCGTCAACCTTGTCTTCTTCCATCTTGGCAAGTGTAAGCATATCGGCAACCAATGTACCCATTCTGTCCGTTTGTTCGTGAATATTATTTACCCATTGCGAAGGGTTTTCTTGCTTAATAATCTCAGCGTTCGCATTAATTACCGTAAGTGGCGTTTTTAGTTCGTGACCTGCGTCGGAAAGAAATTGTTTTTGCTTTTCGAAAGTCTGCTTTAATGGGTCGAAAACTTTCGTTGAATAAAAAATAACGCAAACGACTAATAGAACGTAAACTATTGATAGTGTAATAAGCATTCTAATAACGTTATAGTGGTAGTTTTCAGCCATAAACGTTCCGTCAATAGCAAAAATAACCGTCTTGCCAAACTTTTCAGTTACCTTGTATAGAACGTTTTTAACAGACCCAACGTTAACGTAATCTCTTGAAGCGATAGTTTTTACCAAATAATCAACTTTCGTTTGAATAAAGGCGTTAGGGTCGTGACGCTCGGTGTAAACGGGGGGAACTGAAGGTGATAGTTGTGAATTTAATTCCACTATAAGCCCGTTATTAGGCGGGGGAATAGTTTTATCAATAGTGTAATCGTATTCCAAGTCGTTAAGCATTTTCATAATAGAAGTAGTGTTGGCGTTTTTCATAATCCAACAACTAATTCCAAAAACAGCACCGAACACTATAAGTAGTATAAGCGCCGTAAATCCAACGAATTGTTTTTGTGCACGTTTAATCATTTTTTTCTACCAAAGTATATCCAATACCACGAATTGATTTGATTTCGGCTTTTGATTGAAGTAAGGCAAGTTTTCTTCTAATAAAGGAAACGTAAACTTCAATAGTGTTATATTCAGCGTCCGTATCGTAACCCCAAACCTTTTGAATAAACGCCTCTTTATTTATAGTTTTACCTTGCGATAAAACCAACATTTCAAGAATATGGAATTCTTTTTTTCCAAGTCTAATCTTTTTTTCGCCAACTGCAATTTCAAAAGTATCCCTATCTAAAACCAAGTCAGCAAATTGCAAAACGTCCCCTGTGAAAACTTCCTTTCTGCGAAGAAGCGCCTTTATTCTTGCAAGTAGTTCGTCTAAAGAAAACGGCTTTGCAAGATAGTCGTCAGCACCTGCGTTAAGCCCCAAAATCTTATCGCCCGTTTCAGATTTTGCCGAAAGCATTAAAACGGGGGTATCAATCTTCCTACTTCGTAAAATTTTAAGCAAAGAAATCCCATCAAGCTTAGGCATCATAACGTCTAAAATTATTAGGTCGTATACGCCCGTAGAAGCACAGTCTAAACCGTCCTCGCCGTTATAGGCAAAGTCAACCGAATACTTATTCTTTTTTAAGATTGTGGTTAAGGCAGAAACCAAAGACCTTTCATCGTCAACAATTAAAATTTTCATAATTTAATAATAAACCATAACCATTGAAAAAAACTTTAAAAAAATTTTTTATTTTCAAGGATTTTTTAAGTTTAAGGTGTTATCCTTTAGGCGTAAGAGATAGAGAGGCTCTTGCAACTTATACACTCTCAATAAACTTTTTCCTGGGTAAAAACGCCACTTGTGGCGTTTTTATCTTTTAAATTCATATACAAGGCATATGATTGCTAATACGCATAAATAAAAAAACACTGCTTTTGGCAGTGTTTTACTATTATAGTAGAGGAATATGTGCCAAAAACTTTACGTCAGTTCTATTTTTAGCGTCGCCTTCTGCCAAAACGAAAAGTTTCTTATGTATTACGCCACCAGCCTTTTCAACCAACGCTTCTAAACCTTTAAGACTTTCACCGGTAGAAATAACGTCGTCAACTATGCCAACACGTTTGCCCTTAATCAAATCAACGTCGTGCTTAGATAAATAAAGCTCTTGCGCCTTTCCCGTGGTAATTGAAGCCCCGTAAGAAACGCTTATACCGTCTTGCATATATAACTTTTTAGATTTTCTTGCAACTGCGTAATAGGGCATATTAAGTTCCCTTGCAACTACGTGTGCAAGTTGAAGTCCTTTAGATTCAGCCGTGATAATCACTTCACAGCCGTCGCACAATTTGGCTATTTCTTTACCACAATGCTCGGTCATAACCTGTGCGCCGTGCAAATTAAAAAATGCAATTTTAACACCGCTTGGAAGTGTTAGAATAGGAAGTTGTGCTTCAAAACCGTTTATATCTACCTTGTAAAAATCACTCATAAAAGTCACCAGAATATTTATTTATAAATATATTACCACTTTTTTTTACGTTTGTCCATACTTAAAATCATATAATCTTTAGTCACGGCATACTTTTAATTGAAAGATTTATGGGGGCTTATATGAATTTTTACGCAAAAAACGCTGATTACGCCTTAAACGTGCTTAATACTAACGCCAAAAACGGTCTATCAAGTAAGAATTTAACGTTAAACGTTCAAAAATACGGCTATAATAGGCTAACACAAAAAAAGGATAAAAGCGTTTTATCTCGTATAGCGGACGCCTTAAAAGAGCCTATGCTCATCATTTTGCTATTCGGCTTTGCTATAACGCTTGGTGCAAGCATAGGCGAATACGTTAAAAGTGGGCATGCGGACTTCGTTGAAAGTTTAGGTATTTTAGGTGCGGTGGTACTTTCAGTGTCTATTACGGTTATTATGGAAAGTAGTTCGCAAAAAGCGTTTTTTGCCCTTAACAAGATATACCAAAACGTTGTGGTAAGCGTCATAAGGGACGGTCAACGTATTGTAATAGATAGAAATCTTATAACAGTGGGTGACATAGTCTTTTTGGAAAGTGGCGACAAGATTGTAGCCGACGGTAGGCTAATACAGTCAGACTGGTTGTCGGTTGACGAGTCGGCACTCACAGGTGAAAGTTTACCCGTCAAAAAGGACGCCAATATCGTTTTGAGTGAGCGCACTGTTTTAGCCGAAAGAATAAACTGCGTATATTCCGGCACTTTCGTTACGGCAGGCAGTGGTAAAATGGTTGTCACCGCCGTTGGTGATAAAACCGAAATGGGACTAATAGCGGGGGAAATCTCGGATAAAAACGCCCTTACCACACCTTTACAAAATAAACTGACTAAACTTGGTAAAATCGTAACGCTTATTGGTGCGATTTGTGCAGTGGCAATCTTTGCGATATCACTAATAAGGTTACTGCTTAGTGGAAACTTTACCTTTAATTCACTTAGCGACCTTTTTATATCTTGTATAATTCTAATTGTGGCTGCCGTACCCGAAGGGTTGCCAACTATCGTTGCCGTGTCGCTTGCGCTTAATATGATTAAACTCGCCAAAGAAAATGCGCTTATAAAAAAGATGTCTGCCACCGAAACTGCGGGTGCTATAAGCGTTATATGTTCTGATAAAACGGGAACGCTTACTGAAAACAAAATGAGCGTGCTAAAAGTATGCACGAGTGAGTTTTGTGCATCCTTAAAAAAGAAGTTAAACGGTGTTTTAGAACAAAACTTTATATGTAATTCAACTGCCGACGTGGTAGGGAAATCTAACAATAGAAAGTTAGTTGGAAGCGGTACTGAAACGGCACTATTGCAAGTGTGTATAAACCAAAGTTCGCATACGAGAATAGAAGAACTTAGGCAAACCCTTCCTATAGTGCACCGCATACCCTTTTCAAGCAACGCAAAATTTATGACCAGTGTGGTAAAGTTTGGCGACAAATACCGAATTCTAACCAAAGGTGCGCCCGAAAAGGTGTTAGAATTTTGCGACCTAACTAAAGAGCAAAAGGCTAAAATAATGCAGTCAATACAGTCCTTTGCAAATAATTCACAACGTATAATTTGCTTTGCGCATAAAGACGTAAACGCATTTTCTGAAAGCAACCTTAATCAAGGGCTTGTTTACGACGGTTTAGTAACGCTTGCCGACCCTATTCGTCAAGACGTTAAAAAGGCGGTAAATGATTGTAAGCGTGCGGGCGTTAAGGTTAAAATTCTTACGGGTGATAATTTATCAACCGCCTACGCAATTGCAAAGGAATTAGGTTTAGCCAAAAACGAAAGTAGCGTTATAAACGCAAGTTTTATCGAAAACATGACCGATGAGCAATTAAGGGAAGTCTTGCCACGAATAACCGTTATAGCACGAAGCACGCCCATTATTAAACTTCGTGTAGTAAGGGTTCTAAAACAACTTGGCGAAGTAGTTGCAGTTACGGGTGACGGAATTAACGACGCACCCGCAATAAAGCACGCCGACGTCGGTTTTGCCATGGGTGTTAGCGGAAGCGATATAACCAAAGAAACCGCCGACGTAGTGCTTTTAGACGACAGTTTTTCTACGGTGGTAAAGGCAATATCATTTGGCAGAAACGTGTATAAAAACCTACAGCGTTTTATAGTCTTTCAATTATCGGTCAACCTTTCTGCGTTGTTGTTTATAACCGTTTGCGCTCTACTTGGACTTCCTGCGCCCTTTAACACCTTACAACTGCTTTGGATAAACGTTATTATGGACGGTCCACCCGCTTTAACTTTGGGGTTAGAGAGTGCAAGCAAAAACCTAATGAAGCAAAAACCCGTAAAGAGAACCGACGGTATAGTGACCGGCAAAATGCTTATAAGAATAATCTTTAACGGACTGTTTATTTCGGCTGTTATGGTCTGCGAATATATAACGGGATTTATAGGCGGCGGGTTATCTGAAAGAAAGGGTATAATTTTTAGCCTTTTCGTGCTGTTTCAATTATTCAATGCTTTTAATTGTAGGGAACTCGGTGCAGAGAGTATATTTAAAAGCGTTGGCAAAAACAAGGTTATGGTGTGGACGTTTGCATTAGTGTTCGTTTTACACGTATTTATAGTACAGGTGGGGTATTCGCTGTTTGGTATTGCACCAATAAGTTTAATTTCGTGGTTAAAATGTATAGGTGTAGCAACTACCATAATAATAATTTCCGAAGCGTATAAACTTTTATATAGGTTGTTAAGGTGTAAACATTGAAGTTGTTAAAAAGCTACGTAAATTCGGTTAATTTATAATAAATATTTTTTCAGAGCGTAAACTATAGGGTATGGTAAATTTAAGTATATCGGAAAACCATTATGGTAAAGATAATTTATTCTATTTGCAGAATTCTTTGGGCGAAATGCTTAAAAGTGCGTCTTGCAAGTTAAAAACTGAAACGGTAAGCCAAAGGGCAAAGTTAAGTTTAGATTGCCCTGAATATTACTTTGACGTAATAAAAACTGAAATTGCTGATAAACTTGCCGAAATTATAGCAGTAAAGTATAAATACGACTTTTTTAAAAGCAAGTTAAGAATTTACGGCTTAGGTGAGCAAGAAAAAGAAATTTTATTAGTAAGTTTAATTGCGGCAGACCTTGACGAAGATAAAAAATACGCATATGACAGAATAAAAAACTATAACGAGTTAGCCTTAGACGGCGTGTTTAATTTTCGTATGCAACCGCTAAAAAGAAAGTGGGAAGAGATTATAAGTTATATGCCCGACTGCTTTTTTGAAGAACAACTTAAAGACTTTATAACCTTTTTATTAGAAAATAAAAAAAAGCATATTTACGTTGATAACGGCAAGGTGTTTGATAACCATTATAAAAGGCTTAAAAGGTGCAGTTTAATAGAGTATCAAAAACTTTCGCTTATTAGAGAAATAATACTGAGCAACTGTGGTGAAATTGAGGTTTGTGGTAAAATTCCTGAAGAAGATGAAAAATATATAAAAAGGTATTATGGTGGTAAAATTATATTTTCTACGGGATATTTTGGTTAAACCGTTGACAAAAAAGCGTTTTTGGTGTACTATACAAGTAATAAGATGCATTAGTAAGGGCAAGTAGCCCCCGTGCGGTTTTTCAGAGAGCGAACGTAGCTGGGATGTTCGTAAACTAGCGGGTAAGTGAAACCACCTTATATGGCAGGTTGAACCGTACCTATAAACGGCTTTTGAGTGGCTATGGCGCAAGCCGTGGCAATTAAGGTGGAAACGCGGAAAATATTTCGTCCTTAAGGCAGTTGCCTTAAGGACGTTCTTTTTATATAGTAAAAACGGAGGATTTTTTAATGAAAATTACACTTAAAGACGGCTCTATTTTAGAATACGATAGTCCAATAACCGTTGGCGAAGTTGCAAAAAACATTTCGGAAGGTTTGTTTCGCAACGCAGTTTGCGGTAAGGTTAACGGCGAATTGGTTGACCTTTCAACCGTTATAGATAGCGATTGCAGTTTGCAAGTCATAACCCTTAAAGATAAGGAAGGTTTGCAAGTTTATCGTCATACTACTTCGCACGTTTTAGCGCAGGCAGCTAAGAATATTTTTCCCACTTGCAAGTTGGCAATTGGACCTACGGTAGATAACGGGTTTTACTACGATATTGAGTTTAAAACTCCAATTACTAGGGACGATTTGGTTAAAATTGAAAACGAAATGAAAAATATAATTAAGAGTGACCTTCCTATTGAAAGATTGGTTTACACAAGAAAGGAAGCTTTGAAGATTTTTAAAAACTTTTCAGAGCCATATAAAGTTGAACTTATCAACGACCTTCCCCAAGACAGCGTAATTTCTTTCTATAAGCAAGGCGACTTCGTTGACTTATGCCGTGGTCCACACTTGCCTTCGACCGGCAAAATCAAGGCGTTTAAGTTGACTTCAATAACGGGTGCTTACTGGCGTGGTGATGAGAAGAATAAGATGCTTACCCGTATTTACGGCACGGCTTTTGAAAAGAAGAGCGAACTTGAAGACTACCTTAACGCTTTAGAAGAAGCTAAAAAGCGTGACCACAACAAACTTGGTAGGGAACTCGGTATATTTATGACCGAAGAAGTCGTTGGTCAAGGCTTGCCAATTTTAATGCCAAAGGGTGCAAAAATATTGCAAATTTTATCACGCTTCGTTGAAGACGAAGAAGAAAAGCGTGGTTTTATGATAACCAAAACGCCCTATATGGCTAAAAACGACCTATACAGAATTTCTGGGCACTGGGACCATTATAGGGATAAAATGTTCGTTTTAGGCGATGAAAATTCTCCCGAAGCAATGGCTCTTCGCCCAATGACTTGTCCTTTCCAATACCAAATTTACAAAAACGGCTTAAAGAGTTATAGGGATTTACCTTGTAGATACAGTGAAACTGCAACCCTATTTAGAAAGGAAGCAAGTGGTGAAATGCACGGCTTAATTAGGGTGCGTCAATTTACCTTGTCAGACGGGCATATCGTTTGTACGCCCGAGCAGGTTGAAGAAGAATTTAAGCGTTGTCTTGACCTTTCGTACTATTTCTTAGACTGCTTAGGTATGAAGGAAGACGTGACCTTCCGTTTCAGTAAGCGTGGCGACAACAAAGAAAAATATATCGATAACGACAAGGCTTGGAACGAAACCGAAGCGCTTATGAAGAAGATTTTAGACGATATCGGTTTGGATTACGTTGAAGCCGATGATGAAGCGGCTTTCTACGGCCCTAAGTTGGACGTTCAGGCTAAAAACGTTTACGGCAAAGAAGATACCATAATTACTATTCAATTAGATTTTGCTGCGGCACACAGCTTTGAAATGACTTATATTGATGAAAACGGCGATAAACAATATCCCTTCGTTATTCACAGAAGTTCAATCGGTTGTTACGAAAGAACGCTCGCAATGCTAATTGAAAAGTACGCAGGTGCGTTCCCGTTCTGGATTTGCCCCGTGCAAGTAAAGGTTATGAGTTTGACTGACAGAACTTCAGACTACGCTAAAATGGTTGTACAAGAACTTCTAAAAGTGGGTATCCGTGCGGAAGTTGACGTAAGAAACGAAAAAATCGGTTACAAGATTCGTGAAGCCCAACTTGAAAAAGTGCCTTATATGTTTATTCTTGGCGACAAAGAATTGGAAGAAAACACCGTTGCGGTAAGAAGCCGTAAGGAAGGCGACCTTGGCACTATGAAGCTTGAAGATATTTTAGCAAAACTCATTGAAGAAGATAGGAGTAAAAAGGTATAATATTTAACAAAATTTAAGCCCCACGGCGTTGAAATGCACCCCAAAAGTTAGACACTTTAAGGAGGTGTATTTTTTATGCGAAAAAAAGGAATAAAGAACAAAAATTACTCGCCAGAATTCAAATTATCCGTTATACTAGATATGCGTGAAAA
>JAZQKH010000031.1:0-18587 GCA_045542055.1 Christensenellaceae bacterium
GTTGCATCGATATCCTTAACAAGCATATAGTAACCATCCCATAAAAGGGTGTTAACGGGGTCAACGCCATCACAAATTTGTCTTGCAACGCCCATTTGTCTTGCGTTTGCATCAGAGCCTTCAGCACCGGTGTAAGCACCTTTATAAGTGAAGAAATCAAAGTCTTCTGCTTCATCGATTACTAAGGTTGCAACATTAACTGAAACAGCCAAAGCACCGTTAGAACCGTATAGGTTAAGGGTTACGGCAGTCAATTCGCTTGCACTTAAACTGGTTAAGCCTAAAACCTTACCGTTTTCAACGGTTAATACTAAGCCGTCAGCAGTTTCAGCAGAAGAAACGTTTTCAATACCAGCAAGTGCGGCAACGTCTTCTAAACTAACAACTTGGTCGCCATCAAAGAACAAACCATCATATGCAGAGAAAGTGAAGGTTTCTTCAATAGTTTTAATACCAGCAGGCCATACGTTAACTACTAAGTTAGCGGTAAATTGTTGACCTGCAAGTACGCCCCAACTATTTTCAAAGGTGATTGCTAAAGTAGTGCTTGCTGCAACGTTAGAAATAGCAGTAATTACGTTGCCTTCAACACTTACTACGCCTTCTTCAGCGGGAACAATGCTTACGGGAGTAGCGAATTGTTGAATACCTTGCCAGTTATTACCTAAAGAAACGGTAATTTCAGTTGGTTCAGCAAGGTCTATTTCATCTGCTACTGCAACGCCGTTAGCGTATACGGTTGCAAAGTAGTAGAAATATGCTTCGATAGAGCCGTCTTCGCCTTTGAAGATAATTTCAACGTTATCGCCGTCAACGTCGTTACGCCAGCTGTCTGCAGCGATAGTAACGGTGTTGCCGTCTAAAGCACTGGTTACGTCAACTGCGTTGAAGAATACACGGTCAACGTTCGCCATGTTAGCGGTAACTTCTACCAACTGTTCGGGAAGCATAGTTCTGTTCTCTGTGTATAACTTTTCAGCAGAGAAGCCGGGAACGTAAGCAATTAAGTTGGTGTATTCAGTAGAGCCTACTGCGTATGCGCCGGTTGCTAAATAGTAAGCAGCGATACCTGTTGCAGAACGGGTGGTGTCAACGTAAGCGCCGAAAACAACCGTGCCGTCAGCAGTTTTGTAGTAGGGTCTTGCAAGTAAAGGCAAATCGTATGCTTGGTCAGAGTTTTCAACACCAGAATCGATAACTTCATCGTACGTGATGTTGGTTGCATAAATAAACTCACCATTAACGAATGATACGTCGCCTTTATACTCGAAGTATTTGGTTAAAACTTCTTGTTCTTCAGGTGTTTTGCCTTCGTATGCAGGGGTAACTGCAATACCGAAAACCTTTCTGCCTTCTTCTTCTACAGTTTCTAATGAATTGTAGAATTCTTCGTTCATAGTGGCAGTCCATCTGATGGCCTTGTAGTTTGAATTGGCAACGTTTAAGCCTGCGCCTTGTTCAACTTCGAATACAGCCGTTACTTCTTCAGCAAAAGCAACGTTATTCTTAGGCATTGCAGCGAAGCCGAAAGCGAAAGAGAGTACAGTTAATGCTACTAAAAGCACGGTCAATTTACTTTTCAATGCTTTAAACATAATTATACCTCCCCGTTCCAGTTTTCGTCGAAAACGTTTAACCAATCTTGGCTGAACGCACCAAACACTGAAGCCATAACAACGTCTTCAGAATCAAAGGTGGTTACATCAATTGTTGGTTCCTGATAATTTTTCATTATCAACATCCTCCTAAAAACTTTTGTTTTTTTCTTAAATTTACCGCTATATATATTATGTATATAGAGTGATAGCGAGTTAATTGACTATTTTTATAAAATAAATTAATTACTTTTTTGCCGTTCGATGTAAAATTTTGTTAAAAATTTTTTAAATTTTATTGGATTGTTACCATCATAAAAAGGCTTTCAAAAAAGTTCTTTTAACGTGTGATAATGCAAATCGTTAGGTTTTAATTAGCGTTTTTAAAAACGTAAAAAAACCCCAAAACAGCACACACCCCTAATTATAAAAATAGTTATAATAATTATATACTTACACGAAAATTTTGTCAATTATTTTTCAGCATTTTTTATCATTTTTTAATGGTTTTTTTTGGGTTTTTGGCCGGTTTTATGCATTTTTCTGCAAATTTTAAATTTTAAAAAATCCATTTTTGCTTTTGTTTTTCTTATGATTTTGCATCAAAAAAGGAAGCAAAATTTGCTTCCTTTTTTCGTTTTTTATAACTTGAAAAAAAATAAACTATTTATTTTTAATTTCATCTAAAAGTTTTTTACCTTCTTCGATAATCCTTTCAGCAACGCCCGCACCGAAGCGTGAAGTCTTTGCTTCGTAACCACCTTCGTCAAACGCAGATTGCATTGGGAAGTAACCGATTGAGCCGTTTGTAAGCGCACACGGCATTATCATACCCCAGCCCTCTGCTTTCTTAATACCAACGCCAACGTCGGTAAAGGGTTCACCGGGAATACCGAGCATAGCAATTTCGCCAAGCTTAACCGCAGTAAGTTTTACAGGGAAGTATTCAGGACCGTTTGCAAGTTCAACTTTTCTTATAGCGTCGGCAACGGCAGTGGTAAGTTGCATTGCCTTAAATGGAATATCACAATCTCTACCCGATTCGTGCAATTCTTTATACTTGATAGCAAGCGGAATTTCTTCAGGCTTGGGCATGTTTGACGGAACTTGAATATCTTTAATAATTATATCAATATCGTCAACGTCAACGTATTTAACTTTATCGAACACTTGTAAAATCGTACCTGCAATAGCACGACCAACAAATCTTGCCATACCGGGCGACTTCATCTCGTTGTCAAAACTAATTTCGGTGTCGTTCATATCGCCGTCTTTTGGATGAACGTTAGTACTGCCAACGTCGCCTTCCGCACCGTTAAAGAAAATTGATTTAATACCCAAAGCGTCTTTAAGGGTCTTTTCAGTCCAACCCGGCCAGTCGGGTGAAATTAAATCGCCGTTGATGGTGTCTGCGTGTAAACCATAGTTAAATAGCACGATAGTGTCATCACAGCCCCTGTCGAAGCGAACTACGTTAACACGTTGGTCAAGCGTACCGATAGGATAATCAATATTGGGGTCGTCAATAGGCGGACAAGTGAACGTCGTGCCGTCTTTCATCTTATAACGACGGATATAAGCAACTCTTTCGGGCGCCCAGCCAACGATGTAACCCATCTTAGCCGGCTTAATATCTTGAAGCGCAAGCTTAATACCGTCAACAAGCCTTCTTTCAAAAAGGTTTGCGTATTCTTCAATAATCTCACCATCGCACTCAAAGTGGTTGGTAGGCTCTAAAAGGCCACCCGTATGAGTGTGGGTTGCAGACAAGAAAACTTGGCTTCTATCAAGTTCAGTTTCACGCTCGATAGCAGAAAGCATTCTTTCTAAGGTTTTCTTTTCCAAACCGCAGTGGTCGGCACTAACTAATGCAATCTTTTTATCGTTGCACTCTAAAATCAATGTAATAATTCTTAAATCGTCCAACACGCCGGAAGCAAATCTTGGCACGTAATAACCCATTACACCAATGCCAAGTGGTGGCGTAATATTAACTTTTGAATAGCCTACTTTTAAGTTGTTCATTTTTTTCTCCTTTACTTGCTATATTGCTATATTATATATAATAATGTTTAAGGACGTTGCCCTTATTTTTTTGGTAAATCTTTAAGTTTACGACCACGCCCTATAATTAAAACTTGCAAACTTCGCCACCAAGCACAACTTTTTTAAGATTAAACTTGTCGTCAACGAAAACCAAGTCCGCCTTTTTGCCTACTTCAATCGAGCCAACGTCATCAAGCCCAACTGCCTTTGCGGGATTAGTTGAAGCCATTTTAAACGCTTGCGCTATACCACAACTTGTGCTTTGCATTATGTTTTTGCACGCTTGCTCCATAGTCATCTTACTGCCACAAAGACCACCATATTGGTCAAAATTAAGGTCTGTTATATGCCTTAAATGTTCAGGGTTTTCACCTGCCGCCAACGTTCCATCGGTAATAAGAATAACCCTATCCACGCCCTTAGTATGCACCAAAAGCTGTTGCATGTCAGAAGCAACGTGTATGCAAAGGGAGTCGCTTATAAGTTCACAATATATATCGTTATCCCTAAAACAATACTCGTCCGGACCGTATCCACGTACGCCACCCCTATCTTTAACACCCCTACCCGTTGCGTTCATACTGTGTGTTTGAATAGTTGGCTTATAGTTGCCCATAGCACGTATTTGGTCGGGAGTAGCTTCGCTATGACCTATTGCGATTTTAACGGTGGGGTTAACCTTTCTTGCATATTCCATAAACGCCTTAACGCCGGGGCGTTCGGGTGCAATAACCCAAACCTTAGCAAGGTCGCCAGCAGTATCAACCATCGCAGAATATTCTTCAAAGGTAATTTCTTTAGTCCAAGGGTTATCTTGTGCGTTAGCACCGTACTTGATATTAATACCAGGGCCTTCAAAATAAATACCTTTAAGGTTTTTAACCTTTGGCATAGCCTTTTTAACGGCTTCGGTAGCACTTAAATGACGCTCTAAACTCCACACGTAATCGGTGGTAGCAAGAACGGAAGTTTCACCGTGCTCTAAAAGAAAAGCACACGCCTTTTCAGCCTCTTCAGTAGTTAGCATGTTATTACCAGCGTGGCAGTGAATATCAACGAAACCAGGTCCGACGTAAGCGCCCAAAGCGTCTAAAACCTCAGCCCCTTCAGGCACTGGGATATTGGCTTGCTTACCTATCTGAGATATTACGCCGTTATCAATTAAAATAGCTCCGTCCCAAATAATACCGTCTGGGGTAACCACTTGAGCGTTGCTAATATATTTCAAACCCATAATTAAACTCCTTAACTAAATAATACGTTCGTATTCAATTATATATTTTATATATAAATTGTCAAGTGGTTTTTGCAAAATATTGCAACCATTTCGTGCTTGTTTTTATAGGTTAATTATCTACTCGTCAGCACCGTCTTCAGGCGTAATAAGTTTACAGCCCGAAGCACGTATCGCTTTAAGATATTTTTCGGGCGGAACCTTTTCAGTTATAAAATAATCCACGTCTTCAAACCAAAAGTCGTGACACATAAAAGTCTTATCAAACTTAGTTGAGTCGACAAGCATAGCCACCTTCGCCGAGTTTTTACGCATTTGTTGTTTTAATTTTGCTTGTTCAATACTTGCGTCGTTAAAGCCCCCTTCAAGCGAAAGCCCCGTGCAAGAAAGAATTGAAATATCAGCGTGTATGCGGGAAATATAATCCATAGTATCCGTACCCGTTATAGAGTTTGAGTGGTTGGCAACCAAACCGCCTGCAATATAGGTTTTAATTCGGTCGGTAGAAGATAGAATAATAGCGTTTCTAATACCCGTAGTAGTAACGGTAAGGTTGGTAAAATCTTTAAGCAAACTCATAACGTAACCGGTAGTCGTTGAAGAATCGGCAAAAACCGAGTCCCCGTTTTTAATAAGCCTAACGGCAAGAGTAGCCATCTTGCGTTTAGCGCCTGCATCCTTTTGCTCTCTTACCGCAAAAGAAGTTTCAACCGAACTTGACTTAAACGGCATAGCACCCCCGTGCGAACGGATAATCATACCCTGTTCTTCCATAGCCTTTAAATCCCTGCGGATAGTAGCCCCCGACACGTATAATTCTTTTGCAAGAAAGTCCACCGTAGCAGATTTATTACGGTTTAAAATATCTAAAATCTCTTCCTGACGCTCTAAACTAAGCATAATCGTCCCCTTTAGTAGATTTTTTGCGTATTTTTGATTATTTGTGATTATATTTTATCATAAATGAATATAATTTTGCAACTATTTTGCAAACTATTACAAAATTTATAGTATTATGATACAATATGTACGCTGAGAAATTTCGGCAAATTATTATGTAATAATAAACAAGGAGATTTTTATATGGCAAATGGTGTTTTAATGCCCAAACAAGGCATAACCGTAGAAAGCTGCATTTTAACCACTTGGCACGTAAAGGTTGGCGACGTCGTAAAAAAGGGCGACGTTTTATTCTCTTACGAAACGGACAAGTCTGCATTTGACCAAGAAAGTGAATTTGACGGCGAAGTATTAGCACTCTTCTGTGAAGAAGGCGATGAAGTGCCCGTTCTTACCAACGTGTGCGCAATTGGTAGTAAAGGTGAAGACGTATCAAGTCTTTCCCCTGCAGGTGCAAGCACGAGCGTAGCGCCCGCAGTTGAAGCAAAGGCAGAAGCCCCCGCTTCCGCACCCGCAACCCCCGTAGCACTCAACCCACTAGTAAAACCGGTAACCATGCCCAAGCAAGGCATTACCGTAGAGAGTTGCATCTTAACCAAATGGAACGTTAAGGTAGGCGACCAAGTTAAAAAGGGCGACGTATTATTCTCTTATGAAACCGACAAATCCGCTTTTGACTTTGAATCTGAAGTTGAAGGCGAAGTTTTAGCGCTTTTCTGTGAAGAAGGCGATGAAGTACCAGTACTTTCTAACGTAGCGGCAGTTGGTCCGCACGGCGAAGATGCTTCAGGCTACGCACCTGGCGGTGTTACCGCACCCGTAGTTGAAGCAAAGGCAGAAGCCCCTGCTTCCAGCCCCGTACAAGCGTCTGCTCCCGTACAAGCAACCGCACCTGCTACTGCAAGTGCTGACGGCAAAATTTTTGCATCACCAAGAGCAAAGAACCTTGCTAATAAGCTTGGCGTTGACCTTGCAACAGCAACGGCAACCGGTCCTAACGGCAGAATTATTGAGCGTGACGTTAGGGAAGCAAGCGTAAATCCCAAAACGGTTGCAGCTCCAGCCCAAGAAGTTAAAGCGGAAGCAAAAGCACCCGTTGACGTTAAGGCTTATAAAGACGAAAAAATGTCTAACATTAGAAAGGTTATCGCTAAAAACATGGTTGCAAGCCTTTCTACTATGGCACAACTTACGCACACCATTTCGTTTGACTGCACTAACGTAATGGCGTTCAGAAAATACTTAAAAGACAACGCTGAAAAGTTGCAATTACCTTCAATCACTATAAACAACATCATCGTGTTTGCAGTTTCAAGGGTAATTAAAAATCACCGTGACCTTAACGCACACCTTATCAACGGTGACACGATGCGTTATTTTGAACACGTTAATATGGGTATCGCAACCGATACGCCACGTGGACTACTCGTTCCCACCCTATTTGGTGCAGATACGATGAGCCTTTCAGAAATTGCACAAAAGAGCAAACAACTCTCTAACGATGCAATCGCCGGCAAGTTAAGCCCCGAATTCTTAACGGGTGGAAGCTTTACGGTTAGTAACGTAGGCACTATGGGTATTGAAAGTTTCACCCCCGTAGTTAACCCCCCGCAAACGGGCATACTTGGCGTTAACACGTTAGAAACGAGAGTTAAGCTTGGTAAGAACGGCGAAATTATCCCCTATACGTCTATGGCACTTTCACTTTCTTACGACCATAGAGCGCTTGACGGCGCACCTGCAAGCAGGTTCTTAAAAGACCTTAAAGATTATCTTGAAAACTTCAGCTTCAACCTTTTGGCTGACAGCAAATGTATATAACTTAAAGGAGAGCTAATATGGAAATTTTTGATTTAGTTGTAATCGGCGGTGGCCCAGGTGGCTACCTTGCGGGTGAAAGAGCGGGCCACGCAGGTCTTAAAACGGCGGTTATTGAAAAACGTGAATTTGGTGGCGTATGCCTTAACGAAGGCTGCGTTCCAAGTAAGACCTTTCTTAACTCAGCAAAAGTTTTAGACTACGCCAACCACGCTCAAAACTACGGCGTGACAGTTGAAGGCAAAACGTCAATCGACCAAAAGTTCGTAGTTGAAAGAAAGAACGGCGTTGTAAAAATGCTCGTTAACGGCGTAAAGTCAACTCTTAAACGCAACAAAGTTAAAACCTATTCAGCAGAAGCGTTCATCGAAGGCAAAGATGCGGAAGGTTTTGCAATCAAAGTTGGTGACGAAAAGATTATCGCAAAGCGTTTAATAATCGCAACAGGCTCTATGCCCGTCGTTCCACCAATCCCAGGCTTAAAAGAAAACATTGCAAGCGGTTTAGTTTTAACCAACCGTGAAATTTTAGACCTTACCGAAATCCCCAAAACTCTAACCGTAATCGGTGGTGGCGTAATCGGTTTGGAAATGGCAAGTTACTTTTCATCAGTAGGCACTAAGGTTACCGTAGTTGAAATGCTTACCAAAATCGCAGGTCCTACCGAAGCGGAAATTTCTTCAATTCTACAAAAGAGTTTGGAAAAGAAGGGCGTTATATTTAATCTTGGTGCAAAGGTTACCGCTATTGAATCTGACGGCGTGGTATACGAAAAGGACGGCAAGACCGAAAAAATCGTATCTGATAAAATACTTCTTTCAATCGGAAGACGTGCAGTAACCCAAGGCTTCGGCTTAGAAAACATAAACGTTAACTTAGAGCGTGGCGCTATCGTAACCGACGACCAAATGAGAACTAACGTGGCAAACGTGTACGCAGTAGGCGACGTAAACGGCAAGGTAATGCTTGCACACACCGCTTACAGGGAAGCCGAAGTTGCCGTAAACACCATTTTGGGCAAGAAGGACGCAATGCGTTATAACGTAATACCTTCAGTAATCTACACCAACCCCGAAGTTGGTAGTGTTGGCGAAACTGAAGAAAGTGCAAAAGCAAAGGGCTTAGACGTTAAGTGCGTAAATATTCCGCTTACCTACTCTGGCAGATATATTGCAGAAAACACCGACCTTAACGGCATCTGCAAGTTGGTTGTAAACAAGAAGACCAACACTCTTATCGGCGCACACGTAATCGGCTCTTACTCAGGCGAATACATCGTTGCAGTTTCAGCAATGATAGACTTAGAAGTTGATATTGAAAACATTAAAAAGTTAGTATTCCCCCACCCCACCGTATGTGAAATTGTTCGTGAAGCAATTTTCCAAATTTAAAAACTAAAAAGGAGATAAAATATGCCTAAGAATCTATTTATCGACCCTAACTTTATAAGGTCAAGCGGTAAAATATCATTTGAAGATATCCCCGTAAACGTTTACAACAAAACAATTAAAGACGAAAAAGCAAACTTCTCTAACGACGATTTTATTCGTATCTTTAACGACATAGCCGTTCTTCGTGAATTTGAAAGCATGATAAACGAAATCAAAATTAAAGGCGAATATCAAGGCTTTAAGCACTCATACCCCGGTCCTGCCCACCTATCAATCGGTCAAGAAGCGGCAGCGGTAGGTCAAGCGTATATTTTAGACCTTGACGATATGACCTTCGGTTCACACCGTAGCCACAGCGAAGTTTTAGCAAGAGGCTTAAACTCAATCTATAAGTTAGACGATAAAAAACTTTATCAAATAATGAAGGACTTTATGGGTGGCGAAACTTTAGCCCCCGTTGAAGCAATCAACAAGACCGGCAACGTGAAAGACTTAGCAGTTGACTTCTTGCTTTACGGTTTCATGAGTGAAATCTTCGCAAGAAAGACCGGCTTCCATAGAGGTATGGGTGGCTCAATGCACGTGTTCTTCTTACCGTTCGGTATTTACCCCAACAACGCAATCGTTGGCGGTGCAGCACCCGTTGCACTCGGCGCAGCACTCTACAAAAAGAACAACGACAAGCCGGGTATCGTTATCTCTAACCTTGGTGACGGCTCAGTTGGTTGCGGTGTAGTATACGAATCAATGAACTTCGCTTCAATGGACCAAATTAAAGGACTTTGGGAAAAGAAAGGCGGTCTTCCTATTCTATTCAACTTCTTCAACAACGGCTACGGCATGGGTGGTCAAACTCGTGGCGAAACCATGGCTTACGATTTCTTGGCACGTCTTGGTGCAGGTATTTCACCCACTCAATTACACGCAGAACGTGTAGACGGCTTCAACCCCTTAGCAGTTATCGAAGCAATGAAGAGAAAGAAGGAACTCTTGTTAAAGGGCGAAGGTCCTTGCCTAATGGACGTAGTAACCTACCGTTACGGTGGTCACTCACCATCAGACTCAATGAGTTATCGTACCCCCGAAGAAGTTGCCGCATGGAAGGAATACGACCCAATCGTTACCTACAGAAAAGCGCTTGTTGACGCTAAGGTTGCTTCTGACGGCAAGTTTGATGAAATTCTCGGTTCAATCAGCGAAAGGATGCTTAAACTTTGCAAACTTGCAGCCGACACCGAAAAATCTCCCTACCTTGACTTTAAGGCAGACCCCTACTACGTTGAAAACCTTATGTTCTCAAACGGCAAAATCGAAAGAATGGAAGATAGGGACGTTGAAATTGGTAAAGACGTTAAGATTCCCTTGGCAGAAAACCCAAGAGTTAAACAAATCGCCGCCAAGCAACGTTACGCTTTCGATGAAAAGGGTCAGTTAGTTTCAAATATGAAGCGTTACAATATCCGTGACGGCTTGTTTGAAGCAATCGTAGACAGATATTATAAAGACCCCACCCTTACTTCATACGGTGAAGACGTTCGTGATTGGGGTGGTGCGTTCGCAGTATACAAGGGTCTAACCGAAGCGTTACCCTATCATAGATTGTTCAACTCACCCATTTCAGAAGCGGCAATCGTTTCAAGTGCAGTAGGCTACGGCTTATGCGGTGGTAGAGTAATAGTAGAACTTATGTACGCTGACTTTATGGGCAGAGCAGGCGACGAAATCTTCAACCAACTTGCTAAATGGCAAGCAATGAGTTCTGGTATCCTAAAGATGCCCGTTGTACTTCGTGTATCAGTTGGCTCTAAATACGGTGCACAACACTCACAAGACTGGGTAGCACTTCCCGCACACGTTCCAGG
Source organism: Christensenellaceae bacterium (assembly GCA_045542055.1). Lineage (GTDB taxonomy): Bacteria > Bacillota > Clostridia > Christensenellales > Borkfalkiaceae > UBA1259. Next base: position 10,847 of record JAZQKH010000031.1, read on the forward strand.
TCTTAAAGTTTGCTTCCCCGCAACGCCTTACGACGCTAAGGGTTTAATGAACTCAGCACTTAACGGTACTGACCCCGTTATCTTCTTTGAAAGCCAAAGAATATACGACAAGGGCGAAGAATTTAGAAAGGAAGGCGTTCCTGAAGGCTATTACGAAATTCCGCTCGGCGAACCCGACGTTAAGCGTGTTGGTAGCGATATTACTATTCTTACCATCGGCGCAACGCTTTACAAAGCAGTTGAAGCAGCAAAAGTTCTTTCTGAAAAATACGGCGTAGAAGCAGAAATTATCGACGCACGTTCAATCGTACCTTTCAACTACGAAAAAGTTGTTGAATCAGTTAAGAAGACTGGCAGAATTATCCTTGCTTCAGACGCTTGTGCAAGAGGCTCTATACTTAAAGATATGGCTGCAAACATAACCGAACTTTGCTTCGATTATCTTGACGCTCCTCCCGTTGTATGCGGTGCACAAAACTGGATTACTCCTCCGTTTGAATTTGACGCTGAGTTCTTCCCACAAGCAGATTGGATTATCGACTATATCAACGATAAGATTCTTCCGCTTAAAGGACACGTTAGCAAGATTAACACTTCAAACGCAGAATTCATCAGAAAATCTAAAAAAGGTGTATAATAATTTAAGGGGAGCAACTGCTCCCCTTTATTTTTGTTTATGAATTATAAGTTTATTCGTTCGGATATAACCGACCCACAATTTAATATAGCGTCTGAAGAATACCTTCTAAAACACACTGACGGCTACTATGTTTACCTTTGGCGCAATAGCCCCGCAGTAATTATAGGCAACAATCAAAACACCCTTTTAGAAGTTAACCTTGGCTACGCCAAGCAAAAGGGCGTGCAAGTAGTTCGTCGGCTTACGGGCGGTGGTGCAGTGTATCACGACTTAAACAACGTGTGCTACACGGTAATAGCACCCTACAATCCAAACCAAAACAACTATAAAGCCTTTACTTGTCCAGTAATTGAGTTTTTACAATCTCTCGGCGTACAAGCCGAATTTTCGGGCAGAAACGACGTTTGCATTGACGGCAAAAAGATTTCCGGCAACGCACAAGTTGTCTATAAAGACCGCATAATGCACCACGGCACGTTGCTTTTTGATACAGACCTAACCGTTTTAGACGGTGTTTTAATACCAAACGCTCTTAAAACTCAATCTAAGGGAATTAAAAGTAATCGTGCAAGGGTTACCAATATTCGCAGTCACTTGAAAGAAGATATGACGTGTGAACATTTCTTCAATCAATTAAGTGAGCATATGTGCAAATCTTTAAGCACCTACGCTTTCACCCCGCAAGACGTAAACGCTATAAACGGGCTCGTTAAACAAAAATATTCCACTTACCAATGGAACGTAGGCAAATCCCCCGTTGGAAGAAATAGATTTGACGCAAGGCTTTCTTTCGGCACTTTAACGCTAACATTTGACCTTAAAGACGGTTTAATTTCAAATGCACAAATATTTGGAGACTATTTTGGTGGCGACGGCGTGCAAACGCTAATATCTAACCTAAACGGCAAAAAATATACCTATCAAGACGTGCTAAACGCCCTAACCGGCATAGAAAACTATATAAAAGGCGCAACCGCAACCGAAATTGTTGAAAAATTGTTTGGATAAAATAATAAGCGCAATAAAAAAAGAGAACTAAAACAGTTCTCTTTTTTTATTATATATACCAAATTGGGATATTTTTATAATGTTTATTTGTTATAATATTTGTGAGGATAAAAATATGAAAAATCTTTTTTTACAATCATTTTTAGAAGATTTAGAATTCATTTCTAAACAAAATAACAACAAATTAAATATTCAGCAAAAATTAAAAGCACACGATGATTTTTGGAATAGTTTAAGCACTGAATCCAAAGAAAAATTTTTAAAATTCCAAAAATTGTTAGATGAAGATGATTTTCAAATACAAAATGAACTTTATGTTTATGCACTAAAAAAAGGCTTTTTTATCGGATACGAAACAGCAAAAAGTTTTATCTAAATAATTTTATATTATTTCGGGACGCCGAGGACGTCGTCCCCTACTTTATTAAATTGTATTGTAGTGGGTGGCGTCCCCGACACCCCGTAACGATTTTTGTATTAATTGTATTGTAGGGGGTGGCGTCCCCGACACCCCACAACACATATCCATTATTCTTTATACAAACTATCCAAATGCCACTTTAGCGGATTTTCGCAAATATATCTTAAATGCTCTTGATAATCTGCTTCATTTCTAATAACGTGGTCAAAAAAACTACGTTGCCAAACATTTTTTCCGTATTCTTTATTAATAAATCTTTTAAGCGTAGAAACGAATTGTGATACAACGTTGTTTTGTTTTGAATTGCAGTTATTTTCTACCCCATTATTAATTACACTTAATAAAATATGAACGTGGTTAGGCATAATCACGTAACTATCTACTGAAATATTTGAATAAAAATTATTTAATTGATTAATATATTTTTCTGCAACTTTTCCAACTGGCGTTAACTTAACTATATTTTCATAACCATACTCATTATTTGGGACGTCGAGGACGTCGTCCCCTACGCCATCAATGATGCTTGATAATATTTTGCATTTATCTTTGGTGCATATCGTAATAAAATATGCCCCTTGGGTATTATAGTTAAAATCTTTTAACCTTGTTGCTTTCCTTTCCGAAAACATTTTTTTATCCATTAAACACCCAATCTTGTTTAACCAAAACGGCAGAGAACCCTCTGCCGTTTTAATTTTTAAATCTTTATTTTTACTTACCCGTTCTTTCATCGTAAGCACGGCGAACGGCACTAATCATTTCTTCTGCAAGTTTTAAGGGGTTTTCAGCCTTAGCAATAGCAGAAGAACAACCTGAAGCCGAAGCACCTGCCTTTATAATATTATAACAGTCTTCACCTTTAGAAATGCCTGCCGACGGGAAGGGTTTAATATCGGGATTGATTTCACGAATAACCCTAATAACTTCGTCAACGTATTCTTTATCTGCAGGTTTACCCGTACCAATAAGTTCGCTCGGCTCAGCAACCAAAATGTTTGGACCAAGTTTTGCAATAGCCTTAACTTCTTCAACGCTATCGGCGCAAACCATTGTGGCAAGACCAAGTTCATCGGCACGCTTAATAGCCATTTCAATTTCATCTAAGGTAAGTTTGCGTTCAGCGTGGTTAAGCATAACGCCAACCGCACCCGCCGCCTTAACGGCTTCTGGCAAGGTTTTACCCATTCCACGACCTACGGGAATAGAGTCCATGTGTTGACTGTACACGTGTACGTATTTGCTACTAACGTGTTTAGCAACGTTATAAATTTCGGTATCGGGAATATCAAGCACCACGTTAACCTTGTATTTTTTAGCAAGTTTTTCTAAACCTTTAGCCATTTTAAGCAAGGTGTCGCCATACATATAACATTTTGGGCCGTATTCAAAAAAGGGCTCGCTTATTTTATAATCTTTAACCATACTGTTTCTCCTTAAAATTACTTTTTGTTAAGTCTTTCGCCAACAGCACCACCGGGGTGAATTAAAGCAAATTGTTCGTTCTTAAAGCCAGTTTCTTCAATAAGAGCCGTTTGTAATGCGTGGAAAATCATACAAAGAGCGGTAGTCGAAGTCGTACCTTGAGAGTTATATTTATCAGTTTCACGGTTAACGTATTGCTTAATAACAACGTCAGCGCCGAGCGCTAAAGGAGATTCCATATTCTCAGTAACGCTAATAATTTTAACACCCTTTGCCTTGCAAATATCCATAATAGGTAAAAGTTCTTTTGTTTTGCCCCCACGTGAAGCAAAAATCATAACGTCACCTTGTTGCAAATAACCCGAAGCGCCGTGAACGGCTTCTGCGGGGGAAATAAATCTTGCAGGGCGTTCAATACAGCACATAAGGTGTGCCATGTGCTGACAAATAATGCCAGAGTGCCCGCAACCGCAAGTACCGATTCTAACCGCATCTTTAAGAAGTTCAACTGCCTTGGCGAATTGTTCTTCGTCAAGATAGTCAATCATCTTTTCAATGCATTCCGCTTCAATTTTGTAAGCTTGTTTAACTGCCTGTAAACTTTCTTTTTTCATAACGTCCACCTAAAATAAATTTATTAATTGTTTTTCTTTAATTTTGTAGTCAGCGTAAAGTTTTTCATACTCAGCGTTCTCACAGAAGAACTCACTTTTAATGGCAACTAAAGTTTCACAAGCACTTTCCACGCTATCGTAAACGCCGATAGCCACGCCCGCAAAAATAGCACTGCCAAGACACGCCGTTTCGTTTTGGGTTAGGGTTACCACCTTTTTACCAAGCACGGCCGACTTAATATTGCACCAAAGTTCACTATTAGCACCGCCCCCCATGAGTCTAATTTGTTCAACGTCACCGCCGATTAACTCTAAAAACTCTTTAACGGTATAAGCAATCGATTCCATAATAGCCCTAACGAAATGCCCTTTAGTGTGTTTCAGGTCAAAGCCAAAGAAACTACCCTTAACCAACGGGTTGTTCTCGGGCATAACCGTTCCGCAAAGATGTGGTAAGCATATAAGCCCCTCAGCACCGGCAGGCACGGCCCCTGCAATAACGTTTAAGTCGCCGTAACTTTCCGTTTGGCAAAAATTTTTCTTAAACCACTCAAGCGTTGCCCCTGCCGTAGGCGACCACATAAGCAATGCGTAAAGTCCCTTTTTCATATAATAAACGGATACTTTAAGCCCGTCGTAGAATTTTGGGAAGTTTTCGGTTACGGCAACCAAAGCAAGCGCCGTACCCGTAGTTTCACTAACGATACCCGTCTTAACGATACCCGCACCAGTAGCGCCGGCAATTTGGTCCAAAGCACTCGTGCAAACCTTAACGCCCTTATATTCGCCAACAACCAAGCCACTTTCTTGCAAAAGAGGTAGTTGGCATTGATTTATACCACAAAACTCTAAAAATTCGGGTATATATTCGCCCGTATGAATATTCATAAGAAGCGAAGACGAATAAAGCGACCGACTAGCCACGGTTTTACCAGTCAAGCGATAGATTATATAGTCTTCTAAAAGTAAAAACTTGTCCGCCTTAGCAAAAACTTGGGGCATATTATCTTTTATCCACTTAATTTTAGGAGCGGGATAGCCAGCTGGAACTTCCGCCTGACCAGTAAGATTATAAATCTTTTCCAAACCAAAAGAATTTTGCATTTGCTCGGCTTGAACTTCCGCCCTGTTGTCAAGCCAAATAATAGCGTTCATCAAAGGATTGCCATCTTTGTCTAAAGTAATAAGCGTTTCACCCTGAGTGTCCACAGATAAAGCGTCAACCTTAAACTCAGCGGTAATTTGATTAAACACGGTTAAAAAATTATCAAAAAATTGCTCTGCAGGGAACTCAATAAACTCCCCTTCAGTAATCAAATCGTATTTAATTGACTTTGTGATAAGTTGTCTACCCGCATGGTCAAAAAGGCAAGCCTTAAGCGAAGTAGTGCCAAAATCCACACCTAATAAATTAGCCATATATCTCCTATAGTTTGGGCAAAACCGCCCAACGGAAGAAAACGTGTATAGATATATTATAAATACATAATTAATTAAAGTCAATAAAAAAGTTCGCATTTAAACTTAATTAAATGACTAAAGTCATTTAAAACAAAAAAGCGTTGCAATTAAGCAACGCTTTAAAGCCTAATAAAAAATTAGTTTCTTCTGGTTTGTTGTAAATCGTAGTGAACGTCGTAAGCCTTTTCTTCATCGGTGAATTTTCTACCGGTGTCAATGCACTTGCCGTCGTTGTACTTTCTGTCGTTAATATCGTCGCTAGTACCCATAACGGTAACGTTGATTTGACGTCTTCTTGCTCTTACTTGGTCCCAGTCGATGAAGTAGATGTGTGCGAATTCGCCACCGTCTAACTTGCCGTCTTTAATAGTCATAGTTTCGCTTCTGCCGAAGAAAACTGAACGAAGGTGACCGTCGGTGTTAAGAGAAGTAAAGTCACCGGGTTCGTTAACGTATCTACCGAATTGGCTATGAAGTGGACCTGGGTGCATATAAGGGTTATTTTCAGAATAATCTGGAACTAACTTTTGCATAATTTTAAGTAAGTCGTGTTGCAAGAATTCCAAATCGTAAATATCAACGTCGTGAGAACATTCTTGAACCATAACCGAACAAGTGGTATGGTGAGAAGCGATGGTAACGGTACCGTTCTTAACGCCAGACATCTTAACGATATCCATAATTTCTCTTGAAACGTCGTGGAAGGTAGGTCTCCAACCCTTAGATTGAACTTCTAATTCTTTTTGAAAAACTTTGAATTCCATAGTAAGTATATCTCCTTAAAAATATTTTCTAGTTAAATTTTGACTGGCAAATTAGTAGCCAACCTTTTCCCAACACTCAAACGGAGCAGCAAGCTCGTCACTAACGAGAACTTGGGTCTTCATAGTTTGAAGCATAGAGCTGGGTACTAATGGGGTTACAGGTCCGTGAAGAACTAAACGAGAAGTCATTCTTTGCCAAGAAGAGAAGGTAGCATTAGTTAAAAGTGCGTGAACTTCAATTCTTTCTCTTGAATTCTTAACGTCGATAGGACCAATAGTAGCAGCCTTAGGCGGAACGTCAGCAATGTAACCAGATTGACCGAAAACGCCGTGGAGAGAATTTTGAGCAACGGTCAAGGGGTGCAAGTCAACGATTCTAGCCTTCATGTTAAGCCACTCGTCAATTTGAGCCTTAGTGGGTTCAACAGCGGGGTCGAAGCCCTTGGGGAAGAAATCTGGAACGGGGTCGATAAACGCCATGTGACCAGTCCAACCGGGTGAAGAAGAACAAATATCAGCACCGCCTTCGCCACAATCGGTAATCATATCAGAATAACTGTTGATGTTTTTGGTAGTGGGATAATGAACGTTTTCTAAAGGCATACGCAATTTTTCATCAATTTGGTATACCAAATATTTAAGCATAGAGTGTGCAAAACCCGCCTTGTAGGTTTCGGGAGCGATGTTGCCGTTTTCGTCAGCCCATTCGTCCATAGCAAAGATGTGAACGTTCTTACAATCAACCTTAAAGTAGTTAATAAGTTGAGCAAGTGGAATATAAGTATCGGGTTCAGGGTTACCTAAAATAAGAGTAATCTTCTTGCCCTTTTCAGAAGCTTCTTTAATTCTAGAGAATAAAGTAGCAATAAGAACGGGGTGTGGATTCATCATAACCTTAATGTTAAACTCGGGGTGATGCCAAGCTTCACGCTTTTCAAGGTCGGTACCACTGATTTTACGAAGTTTTTCGCAAAGCTCTCTGTCCTTAAAAGGCACGTAGCTTGCAGGGGTAAAGGCAAAATCGGTTGCCGGGTCGAAAATTTTGTTCATTTTTTTCTCCTTAAAAAATAAATATTTTTACGATTAAACGGTGCTTTACCCTAAAAACACAAGTTTTTAAGTGCGTTTAACACCATTATGGCAATTATAACATACAAATAATTTTTTTTCAATGAATTATTTAAAGATTATTAAAAAAAGTTAAAATTAGTATACACAAAGAGCAAAATAATGTTTTGCCAAATTTAACAAGGCTTTATTACAGTAAAAACGCAAGGCGGATTGCCTTGCGTTTTTAATTTTATCGTTTTATTAAATTATAGCGTTAATCTTTAAGTACGCTTCTTCTAACGATTTAGCGTCGTACTTTTTAAGTAAGTTTGCTTCGGTGTCGTTTTCTACTACCTTG
>JAZQKH010000032.1:0-8443 GCA_045542055.1 Christensenellaceae bacterium
TAAATGTTTTCACTACAACATTCAATCATATTAAATTGTATTTAAATTTAATTTATTTTAGACTTGGATTTAAATATAACTGAAAAAATATACCCAAATACTATTGCTGAAGTTATGCCCATAGACGCTGAAGATAGTCCACCCGTCAATGCCTTAAATAGACTTTCCTTCGCCCCTTCCATCGCACCCTTTGCGAGTAGATAACCAAAACCGGAAATAGGTACGGTAGCCCCAGCACCTCCAAACTTAACTATATATTCATAAACTCCTATTGCCTGCAAAAATATGCCAGCCAACAAAAAACATACTAAAATTCTACCAGCAGTAAGTTTCGTATAATTTATAAGCAGTTGAGCAATCGTACAGATTGCCCCACCAACTAAAAATGCCTTTAATAACGTTAATAATACTTCTTTTACCATAGTTTAATTCTCCACAGTAACTGCGTGTGCTATACCAGGAATACTTTCACCTTGCTGAGTGGTAACCGATGAAAGCAAAGCCCCAGTAGCAACGAATAATATTTTATTTATTTCTTTATTTAAAAGTTTTTTGTATAGATATGAATTAAATATAACTGCACTGCACCCTGCACCACTTCCACCTTGAAACTCTTTTTCGGCGATATTATAAATCAATTCACCGCAATCAACGTGCTGTTTTTCAATATCTAAGCCCTTTTCCCAAGTTAAATCTTTTAGTATTCTTGACCCAAACGTTCCTAAATCACCTGTAACGATTAAGTCATAATCGCTCGGTTTTAACTTGGTATCTTCAAAATGTTTAATAATTGTATCACATGCCGCAGGTGCCATTGCCGCACCCATATTATTAGCGTCGGTTATACCAAAATCTACTACCTTACCTATCGTAGCCATCGTTATTTTAGGACCGTTACCCTTTTTACTTATAACGCACGCTCCCGCACCGGTTACCGTCCATTGCGACTGCGGAGGCCTTGTACACCCTAACTCTAAAGGATATCTATATTGTCTTTCTGCGGAAGAAAAATGACTTCCGGTGGCACATAAAACGTTATCGTATAGTCCACTATTAACAAAATTAGATGCAATTATCATACTTTCAACCATAGTAGAACAAGCACCGTAAACTCCTAAATACGGGATATTAAACTTTCTTGCCGAAAAACTTGCCGATACTATTTGATTAAGCAAATCACCTGCAATCAAAAGGTCGATTTGTTCTTCCCTTTTATTGCAATTTGAAATTGCTTTATAAATAGCATAAGAAAGCATTTTGCATTCGGCTTTTTCAAAAGTTTCTTCGCCAAACATATCGTTATCTAAGCATTTATCAACTAAATTGCCAACAAGCCCAGCACGTTCCTTAGGACCAGCGATAGTCCCGGTCGATATTATAGAAGGTTTATTCTTAAATATAACTGTTTGCATAACCCACCCTAAAAAATTACACCAATCAAATAATATATCAATCCTACTAATGCACTTGATGCTATACCAAAAACGATAATAGGACCTGCAATAATAAACATTTTTGATGCCGTACCGTAAACGTATCCCTCAGTTTTAAATTCTACTGCAGGCGAAACTACGGAGTTTGCAAAACCAGTAATGGGAACTATTGAGCCACCACCAGCATATTTGCCAATTCTATCATAAACCCCAAGCCCGGTTAAAAAAGAACCTAAAAATATAAGCACCATTGACACGTAAGATGATAATTCATCACCTTGCAACCCTAAACCCAACTCAAAAGCGTATCGAATACCTTGCCCAATTACACATATAAATCCACCAACCCAAAACGCCCTTAACAACGTTCTTTTTTCGTTGGTTTTAGGTGCAATAGATTTAACGTACTCGATATAATTATCGTTAATAAACTTTTTATTGCTTATTTTTGAATTCATTTTTTAGTTGCTCCCTAACTAATATTTCCTTTTCATCGGAATTTTTCAAATGTACGTATTCTACTTGTTTTCTCATATATTTAATATTGTCCTAAACAAAATATTTAATACAAGCAACAATTAAAAAAGGCAACAAAAGTTGCCTTAATCAAAAATTAACTCTAATTTTATTTAGTATTTTGCTTTCTAATCTGCTAATTTGCACTTGTGACACGCCCATATATTCTGCAACTTCACTTTGCGTTTTATCCCTAAAATATCTTAATACAACAATCTTTTTTTCCTTTTCCGATAGTCTTTCTATAAGTGTTGATAGATGTATTTTGTTTAACTCTACGTCCTCATTATAATTAGAAGGAATTTTATCTATTAAAGCCTGCCCTTCTTCATCTTCTTCAAATCTGTCGTGAATAGAAATGGGCATACGGCTACTATCCATCGCAACGACAACTTCTTCTTGTGAAATATCAAAGGTTTCAGCTATAGTATTGACTTTTGGCGCTTCTCCGTTTTGTGCTTGATACTCGTCAACGTACCTATTTATTTTATTTGCTAAAATTTTTAGACTTCTTGACACTTTAATCGCACCATTATCACGCATATAACGTTTAATCTCGCCAATAATCATTGGCACTGTATAAGTTGAGAACTGTACGCCATAGGTAACGTCAAAATTATTTATTGCCTTAATAAAACCTATACAACCTATCTGATATAAGTCGTCGTATTCAACGCCTTTATTCTTAAATCGTTTAATAACACTTTTAATTAACGGCGAATTTTGCCTAAATAATATCTCTTTTGCGTTTTCATCACCATTTTTTGCCTTTAGTACGTAATCAATAATTTGGTCACGGTCAAGCATATCATTTATTTATCGGCTTTAATTGTTTTTTTCATATAAATTTTAGTGCCCTTGCCTATTACTGATTCCACCCTAACGTCATCCATAAAACTTTTCATAATTGTAAATCCCATACCAGACCTTTCGTCGTCGGGTTTTGTAGTATAAAAAGGCTCTATTGCACGATTAACGTTTTCGATGCCGATTCCATCGTCAAACACGTTTATATGTATTTCGTCGTTAATTATTTTGCTCTCTAACGTTATTTCACCAACATTGTTTGGATAACCGTGAACTATACAGTTAGTTACTGCTTCACTTACCGCCGTTTTTATATCGGATATTTCTTCGATTGTTGGGTTAAGCTTTAATGCAAAACATCCAACGACACTTCTTGCGAACGATTCATTTTCAGACATTGATAAAAATTTTAATACCATACTATTATTTTTACTCATATAAACTCCTATTTAAAATTTCGGCATTATTGTATATAGCCCCGAAAGTTGAATAACCTTTTCAGTTGAAAAATTTGCTCCGGATATGTAAGAAGGTATTCTAAACTGAGTAAGTTTTTTATATCTACCAATTAATAACCCAACACCAGTGCTATCCATAAAGGTTACGCCAGATAAATCGAAAACGAATTCTTTACTATTTAAGTTGTCTTCAATTACCTTATCTATAAGATTTTTTGTGTATACTGCCGAACATTCATCAAGTTCACCATACAAGTATAACGTAGACGTGCCACCTGTTTTATTATGTTTAACTTCCATAAAAACTCCTATAAAAATCGTCAATCAAAAGATACCACCTGTAAAAATCAAAAAATTGTAACATATAGTAAAAAGAATAAATGTTTTGTCTAATACGTAAATTTAGTTAAATAAAAAAAATAAAAAAATTTTAAAAAAATCACTAAAAATCTGTTGACTTTTTCTTTCGTTTATTATAATATAGTAAAGCGTCGTGAAAAACGGGGTGTAGCGCAGTTGGTAGCGCGCTTGGTTTGGGACCAAGATGTCGGGAGTTCGAGTCTCTTCACCCCGACCACGTCCAAACGTATGGCTAAATTAGGGGCCTTTAGCTCAGTAGGTTAGAGCGGTCGGCTCATAACCGATTGGTCCGCGGTTCGAGTCCGTGAAGGCCCACCAATCAATTAAAAACCAATGATTTTGGCCCGGTAGTACAGATGGTTAGTACGCCAGCCTGTCACGCTGGAGGTCGAGGGTTCGAGCCCCTTCCGGGTCGCCAAAGAGAAATGCTTGTTATTGCAAGCATTTCTCTATAAAAAACTTGTTTGCCTCGGTAGCTCAGTCGGTAGAGCAAGGGACTGAAAATCCCTGTGTCGGTGGTTCGATTCCGCCCCGAGGCACCAGTTTTCTACAGCACTTTGCTGGTGTAGCTCAACTGGCAGAGCAGCTGATTTGTAATCAGCAGGTTGCGGGTTCGATTCCAGTCACCAGCTCCAAAAAACTAAATATTCACGGGCAGGTTCCAGAGTGGCCAAATGGGGCGGACTGTAAATCCGCTGTCAGTGACTTCGGTGGTTCGAATCCACCCCTGCCCACCATAAAAATCTAAAACATTTTGTTTTAGATTTTTTTTATTATCTGTTAATTTTAATTAGAATAAATTGCTTGCAATTACCTTAACTAATTAGATTAATTATTTTAAGTATTAAGCCTTCCACATAAGACTCACCTACTTTGTTCCCCTTCTGTATTTTACGTTCTTGACTTATAAGCAATTTTATTGTATAATAATAAGGATAAAAATAATGATTAAGGCAATATTTTAACTTTACAAATATTTCTTCAAAGGAATAGAACTTTATGCCCAAAAAAATCATAAATCCACTTCAGTGGGTTCGTTTAGATAACGCTGCAAAAATCTACCCCCCAACAAGAAGTAAAAACTGGAGTAGTGTTTATAGACAGTCCATAACGCTACACGACGAAGTAGACGTTACAACCCTTAAATCTGCCTTAGACGTATGTGTTAAACGTTTTCCATCAATTTGCGCACGTCTACGCAAGGGGGCATTTTGGTATTATTTACAACAAGTTGAAAAAGCACCCGAAATTCGTGAAGAGTATAGTTACCCTTTAGAGCATATGACAAAAGAAGAAATGCGTAAATGCGCATTTAGGGTAATTGTTTATAAAAACAGAATTGCGGTTGAATACTTTCACTCATTAACAGACGGCACGGGGGCTTTAATTTTTATTAAAAATTTAGTTGCCGAATATATTGAACAAAAATACAACGTTAAAATCCCCCTTGAAAACGGCATCTTAGATAGAAAGCAACCACCCATACAAGAAGAAATGGAAGACTGCTTCCCTAAAAACGCCGGACCCGTGCCTGCAGTTCGTAAAGATACCGATGCTTGGCATATGGGTGGCGAACCTGAAAAAGACGGATTTATGAATTGGACGTGCTTTACTTTGCCAGTAAAAGACGTTTTAGAAGTTGCACATAAATATAGTGCTACACTTACCGTTTTTATAAGTGCAATCATAATGAAAGCACTTTTAAATTTACAAAACGAGCGCAATCCACACGTTAGAAGTCAAAAGCGCTTAAAACTTATGATACCTATAAATTTACGCAACCTTTTCCCTTCTAATACGCTAAGAAACTTTTCAATGTACACCATACCCGAAATAGACCCAAGACTCGGCGAATATAGTTTTCAAGAAATATGCGACGTAATAAAGCATAAAATGGGTTCAGATTTTACGGCAAAACAAATGAGTAAGGTAATAAAAACCAACGTAAACGACGAGCAAAATCCATTTATTCGTTTGATTCCCCTACCCATTAAAAACGCTGTTATGAAAGCAATATTTTATATGGCGGGCGAGCGAAAATATTGTCTTTCACTATCAAATCTTGGCAAAGTCACAGTACCTAAAGAAATGGATAAATTTATAAAGCGCTTTGACTTTGTTCTTGGTATTCAAGCCGGCTCACCGTGTAGTTGTGGTATGTTATCTTTTCACGATACATTGTATATTAACTTTATACGCAACACTATTATACCCGAATTAGAACCACATTTTTTTGCAGTATTGCAAGAATTAGGTCTTTCCGCAACCGTAGAAAGCAATCAAAAGGAGAAATAAAAAATGTTTTGTGTAAAATGTGGCGTTAAACTTGCCGATAGTGAGAAGGCATGCCCGCTTTGTGGCACTATTGTATATCACCCAGATTTTCAACACCCTAATGGGGAATCATCATATCCAAAAAACAAAATGCCTGAAATTAAATCGGGTTCAAAAGCACTATGTGGCGCAGTATTAATTATGTTTTTAATACCCATTATTGTTTGTTTTTTTGCAGACAAAACTATAGACGGGAAAATTGATTGGTTTGGTTACGTTGTTGGCGCACTATTTTGCACGTACGTCGCTCTTGCTCTGCCACTTTGGTTTAGGAAGCCCAACCCAGTAATATTTGTTCCATGTAATTTTGTTGCTATTGCACTTTATTTGCTATATATTAATATTGCAGTTGGCGGTGATTGGTTTTTAAGTTTTGCATTTCCAATAGTTGGTGGAATTTGCATTATAACCACTACCGTTGTAACTTTAATAAAATACGTTAAAAAAGGTTTGCTATATATTTTAGGCGGTGCTTTTATAGCGCTAAGTGCGCTTATGCTACTAATTGAATTTTTAGCAGATATTACCTTTAAGCTCGCATACAATGGTTGGTCGCACTACCCGTTTGGCGCTTTGTTCTTAATAGGAAGCTTATTAATTTATTTTGGCATCAACAGTGCCGCACGTGAAATGATTAAAAGAAAACTTTTCTTCTAAAAATTTTAATTATTATAACAAAAACCCACGGCTAGACGTGGGTTTTTGTTTAATATAATATTATTTTTTTAACTTAAATATCGCTTTTTTAATTTGCATAGGCTTATCAACACATAATCCTGATTTGTGATATGTGTCAGTATCAATAATCACGTAATCACCTGCTTTAAGAGTTATTACCTTATAATCGTTGCAGTTATAAAAAGCAACGTCCTTTTCAGCATTGTGCGGCTTAACCAAGCCATTACTTTTGTTTGAAAGTAAAACAGTTTCTTCACCTTGGACAACTAAAAAGCAGTCGTAATAATTATCGTGTAATTCAAAAACGTTGTCGTTTGTATCGGTTGTGGTAATACTTGTTAAATTAAGTTTATCATCCCCATCTAAAGGATATTTGCCACACTCCATTTCTTTTAAATTAAGATTTGCTAAATATTTTTTAACTCTTTCTTCATATTTACGCATAAAAAACACCTAATTATTTATTAATTCAAATAGTTTGTCGGTATATTGCTTGTCAACGTGTTCGATACAGCCACCATCGCAAAGTGATGCAAATTGTGGATTTATTGGAAGTTCAACAACCTTATTTACACCAAGCTTCTTGGCAATAGATTCAACGTTACTGTTCCCAAAAATATAATGTTTTTGCTTACAATCCGGGCATTCAAAATAAGACATATTTTGAACAATTCCAAGTATTGGAATATTCATCATATTTGCCATTTTTGTAGCCTTCTCAACAATCATTGAAACTAATTCTTGTGGAGAAGTTACTATAACAATACCGTCAACTGGTAGCGATTGAAAAACGGTAAGTGGAACGTCGCCGGTTCCGGGTGGCATATCAACGAACATATAGTCGACGTCTTCCCATACAACGTCTTGCCAAAACTGTTTAACCACTCCGGCTATAACGGGACCACGCCAAACTACCGGGTCAGACTCGTTTTCAAGTAATAAGTTTATAGACATCATTTTAACACCGTAGTCACTTATAACGGGATTAAGAAATTTGTCATCAACACAAGTAGCCTTTTGAGAAACACCAAAAGCTTTGGGTATAGACGGACCAGTAATATCGGCGTCAAGTATCGCAGTTGAAAAACCATTTTTTACAGCCGACACGGCAAGAAGTGAAGTAATTAGCGATTTACCAACACCGCCCTTGCCACTAACTACACCAATAACCTTTTTAACGTTACTACGTTCGTTTTGTTTAACTCTAAAGTCAGTTGCTTCAGAGCATTTAGATGCACAATTTGAACAATCATGGTTACAATTTTCGCTCATAAAATCTCCTGTTAAAATTGATATTTTTTTATAATAGGCTTAGTATAGCCATCATTTTTAAATGTATAAGATAATACGTAATCCAACCCATTTAGGTCTTTAATTACAAATGAATCAACGCACTCAAATAACCCTTTAGTTTTAAGTTCAAATACGGTCCAATGCTTTGTAGCGTCTATTATGTCAGACATAAACTTACTATTAATTGCATAGTTTTTGTTAATCTTTTTTACAGTAGCTATAATTGACGGTTTACAAACTTGAACGTCAATAGAATTTAACAAATCATCAGATACTGAAACGGCAACTATGTCGTCACTATGCGACAAACAAAAAAACAATCCCCTGTCACAAACCCACTTGCCAGAACCTGTTTTATTAAAAATAAGTTTAGATGGGTCTAAACCAAATTCGCCTATAACGTTAAGCAATAATCGCCAAACAAAAAAACTTTGTTTTTTCCTTTTTGGGTCAGTAATGGCTGATAAATATTCAATTCTTTGCTTACAAAAGTCTTCATAATTAAAATCTGAAATATTAAGAGAAGACACGTCTGCATAACCAATTATTAACATTAAAGTTATT
>JAZQKH010000033.1:0-28427 GCA_045542055.1 Christensenellaceae bacterium
TTTGTAGGCAAGATTGTTTTCACGCATATCTAGTATAACGGATAATTTGAATTCTGGCGAGTAATTTTTGTTCTTTATTCCTTTTTTTCGCATAAAAAATACACCTCCTTAAAGTGTCTAACTTTTGGGGTGCATTTCAAATTTTGGGTGCTTTTAATTTGTTTTATTTTACTATGCTAAGTTAATCTTTTAATAATTGTTTTAATTTTTCGGCAAACACTTCTACCGGAAGCCCAACGATATTGTTAAAACTGCCCTTATAGCCTTTAACAAGGTTATAGCCGTCTTGTATACCGTAAGCGCCCGCTTTGTCAAGCGGTTTGCCAGACGCCACGTACTCATCTATTTGAGCGTCAGTTAAGGTGTTAAACGTAACTATTGACTGCTCTGCAAATACTTGTGCTTTATCGTTTACAATAAAACAGTAGCCCGTATAAACGCTATGGCTTTTGCCTGAAAGAAGTTTAAGCATTTGCTTGGCGTTATCTTTGTCCGTAGGCTTACCTAAGATGTTGCCGTCTAACGCCACTACGGTATCAGCGCCCAAAACGACTGCCGTTTGCTTGTCGCTTGGGCTAAGTTTATCGTACACGTCTTGCGCCTTGCCTAAGGCAAACGCCGTAACCGTATCTTTAGGCGAACGGTCACTAACCTTTTCTTCATACTCTGACGGCATAATTGTAAAGGTAAAACCGTATTCAGTTAAAAGTTGCTTACGTCTTGGCGAGTTGCTTGCTAAAATGAGTTTCATATTTAAATTATAATACTTTGGCTTGCGTTTGTAAAGCACTTACAAAACCAAAAGCCGTGGCACGCCACGGCTTTTGGTTTATATTTATAAAGTTATCTATCTTCTCTAAAATAGTTGACGCCGAGCGACGCCGGTGGTTGAACGTTTTTACTGCCAACGATACTAATGGTTATTAATACCAATACCGTTGCAACGTAGGGCACAAAGCTTATTACGGCGTTAGTAATTTGCGAAGGGATTGAAACGAAGTTAGGCACTATGTAGAGCGCACCGAATAGAATAGAACCCAATATTGAAAGAGACGGACGCCACAAGGTAAATATAACGAGCGCTATAGCAAGCCAACCGATTGCTTCAACCGTTTTATAACTATTGTACAAGCCGTTAATAACGTCTATTACGTAGAAGAACCCGCCAATACCTGCAATACCAGCACCTATTAAAATAGCCGAATACTTATAAGCGTCAACCTTAATGCCGACAGCATCTGCGGCGGCGGGGTTTTCGCCAACGGCACGAAGTCTTAAACCAACCTTAGTATACTTTAACACTATGCCCGTCACGATTGCCAATATAACAGCAAGATAAACGAGCGCACCGTAAGAGCAGAATAGTTCCCCAAACCAACCTAAGTCATCTGCGAACGGCAAAGGCTTAGAAATAAACTCAGAAGCCTTGCGGTATAATTGTTCGTAGTCGTTATCTTTAAGGTTTTTCATAATGACTTCAGTGAAACCTACGCCGAAGGTTGTGAGTGCCAAACCGGTAATGTTTTGATTACACTTGAGTGAAACGGTTAAAAATGCGTATATAGCACCCAAAAAAGCACCAACGATAAACGCACCGAGCACGCCGATTAGTACGACCAATAAGTAATTGGCGTTGGCGGGGTTAGACAAGCCACCCATATACATTGAAACGGCAGCGCAACCACCTGCAATGCCACCACACATAATGCCCGGTATACCAAGGTTTAAGTGACCCGACTTTTCGGTAATGATTTCGCCAAGACAGCCGTAAGAGAAAGCCGCCGAACATCTAATAGCACTTTGAAGGAAAACAAGCATTATTCTTTGCCCTCCTTTTTCTTTTTACGGAAATTAACTTTATATAAGGTTATAAACGAGCAAGCGATAATGAAGAAATAGATTATACCAACCACAAGGTTGCTAAAGCTATCGCTCGTCATCTTAAAGTCCATACGAACTTGTGGCATACCTTTGTTTATAAAAGCAACCAAGAAGCAGGTAGCCAATATGTAAAGCGGGTTGCAATCTCCAAGCCAAGTGGTCATAATAGCCGTAAAGCCCATATTCCTTGCACTGCCTATGCCGATTGCGGCGTTTGCATAGTTGCCAGAAGTTACCATTAAGCCGACTATACCGCATATAGCACCAGACATAACCATAGTTTTAATAATTACGCCCTTAACATTTATGCCAACGTATTTAGCAGTGTTTTGACTGTCGCCAACGACGGCTAATTCATAACCGCCCTTAGTGTATTTTAAGAACACGAACATAAATGCGAAAATAAGTGCCCCAACCAAAATTGTAAGCAAGAATTGGTTGCCAACGATTGGCATTCTTCCGTATGGAAGCTTGTCGTCGGTAAGCACGCCCGAGCCACCCTTAACCCATATAGCGATAAACAACGTTACGAAGCTTTGCGCAATGTAGTTCATCATAAGCGTAAACAAACTTTCGTTAGCGTTGAATAGCGCCTTAAATATAGCCGGTATAACCGCCCAAATTGCACCTGCGAGCATACTTGCTATAACCGATATAAGTATTATCCAAACGTCGTCAATTTTACCGCCAAGGTAGAACATACAAGCGTTTGCAGCAAGACCGCCCATTAAGATTTGACCGTTACCACCCAAGTTCCAAAACTTCATTTTGAAAGCGGGAAGTAGCGCCATTGAAACGGCAATAAGCAGTGCCATTTCTCTAAGCATTTCCCAAATGTTACGTTCCCTTGCAAAAACGCCCTTAAACAACGACCTAAAGAACTTGAAGGGGTTGCCTTTAGGCGATGCCACGGTGCAGATTAAACTACCTAAAACTAAAGCTATTACGACTGCACCAACGTAAACGAGCGCCTTTTTCCAAGAGGGAAGGGGTTCTCGTTTAGCTACACGGAAAAGGGGTTCACGTACGGTTTTTACGTTTGCCATATTATTTATCCCCCTTTGCGTTAATTTCTTCTATTTGTTGTTCTTTGGCGGTTTGCCATTCTTGTTCGGTAAGGTTACTATCTTTTGCCTTACCGTATTCTTTTTGTTTGGTTTGATTAAGGTCAAGCGCACCAGCCATCATTAAGCCGAGTTCTTCTTTAGAAGTTTTATTTGCATGAACGATTCCCATAACCTTACCGTGACAAAGCACCATAATCTTATCGCAAAGAGCAAGCATAACGTCTAAGTCTTCACCGATGAATAAAATACCCGTGCCTTTTTTCTTTTCAGCGTTAAGCATATCGTAAATAACGTAAGAACTGTTGATGTCAAGCCCACGAACGGGATACGCCGTAACAATTACGTTTGGCCCAGCATCAATTTCACGACCGACCAACACCTTTTGAACGTTACCACCCGACAATCTTCTTACGGGGGTTTCGGTTGACGGAGTTACTATTTGAAGTTTTTCAATAAGATTTTCCGCCTTCTGCCTTGCTTGCTTTCTACCTACGAAAGGCTTAGCAAAAAAGGTTTTTATTCCAGCCCACGCTTTAAGCAGAAAAGCCTTCCACTTTGACGCTTTTGAAAGAACTTGCTTGTCTACCGTGTAAACTTTGTTTTCAGCGTAGGTTTTAAGCATCATATTGTCGGTTATAGAAAAGTTTGGAGCAAGCCCCATACCCAAACGGTCTTCAGGAATAAAGCTCATTGAAACGCCTTTTTCTATAATCGCCTTTGGCGGAAGCCCAACCAAACTGTCGCCTTCGTGCATAATAAAACCAGAACTAATCTTTCTAACGCCGGCAATGGCTTCGCAAAGTTCTTTTTGACCGCAACCTGCAATGCCTGCAACACCTAAAATTTCACCACCACGGATATAAAAGCTTACGTCCTTTATCTTTTCAGAACCGTCGTCGCCGTTAATGGATAAGTTTCTAATTTCAAGAAGCGGTTTGTCAAAATCGGTTTGAACACGCTCAATTTTAAGTTCAATCTTTTTACCAACCATCATTTCTGTAAGTTGCTTTTCGTTAGTAGTGGCAGTTTCAACGGTGGTAATATATTCGCCCTTTCTTAAAACGGCAACTTTATCAGAAATTTCCATAACCTCGTTAAGTTTATGGGTAATGATGATAATTGCCTTGCCGTCTTGACGCATTTTTCTGAGCACGGCAAAAAGCTTTTGAGTTTCTTGCGGGGTTAAAACCGCCGTAGGCTCGTCTAAAATTAAAACGTCTGCACCACGATACAACACTTTAATGATTTCTACCGTTTGCTTTTCAGAGACAGACATTTCGTGAATTTTCTTTTTAGGGTCTATTTCAAAGCCGTATTTAGTTGCAATTTCACTAACACGGTCTATCGATTTCTTAATATTAAATTTTTCGCCCTCGTCAACGCCAAGCACGATGTTTTCGGCTGCGGTAAAAACGTCAACCAACTTGAAGTGTTGGTGAATCATACCAATTTTATATTTAAAAGCGTCTTGGGGTGAATTTATGTAAACAGGTTCGCCGTCAATAAAAATGTGACCTTCTTCGGGTGCGTATATGCCCGATATTATGTTCATAAGTGTAGTTTTGCCACTTCCGTTTTCGCCTAAGATAGCCAAAACTTCGCCACTATATACTTTAAGGTTTACGTCTTTATTGGCAACGATTTTACCAAAAGTTTTAGTAATATTTTTAAGTTCAAGCGTAAGTTTTTTTTCCAAAGCTTACACCTCCGTTTAATGTGTGTTTTTTGCTTATATTAATTGACTATTAAGCCGTTTAATATCTATTGTGTTTTAATTGAATTTTTAAATTAAATAATATGTTTAATTATAAAAACTAATGGGCGGAGCATTTACCCCGCCCAAAGTTTTTAGTTGTTATTAAGCAACGTCAGCACCGATTGAAATACCGTCGATAACGATATCAAAGTAAGGCGCAGAACGAAGGCTTGATTCGGTAAAGATACCGTCTACGATAGCGTTGGTTTCACCAACGTAGTCGCCTAAGTCAATAATGTCTGCATTATAAGCAACGAGCTTGCCGTCAGCATCCATAGTGATGTAAGGTGCTTTAGAGAAAGCACTGTCATCAGCCTTAGCGTTTCTTACAGTGAAGTTAGCAGTATCAAATACTTTAACCGTGCCATTGATAAGGTTTGCTTTAACTTGGTCAAGAACGGCTTGAGTACCTGCAGCAGCTGCATCACCTAAAGCGGTGATTTCAACTGAACCGGTTGATAAGTTACCGCAGTAGTCTTTTACTAAAGTATTGGTCTTGCCGGTAGCCTTGTCAATCATCAATTCAAAGTATGGTTGCCAGTTGATTTTAGAAGCGATAACGAAGGTTGCTTCAGTGGTAGTACCGTTGTAGAATACGTTAGGAACGTTATTTTCTCTACAAGCAGCGGGAACACCCATAGAGTCTGCGTGGCCAGAAACGAGCTTAGCACCATTTTGGATTAAAGCGGTTGCAGAATTCTTTTCTTTGATTTCATCATACCATGAATAAGTATATTTAACTTCCATAGTAACGTTAGGAACGATAGATTTAACACCAAGATAGAAAGAAGTATAACCAGAGATAACTTCTGCATAGGGGTGTGCGCCTACGTAACCGATTTTAGCGTTTTCGTCAGAAACGTTTTCGCCATACATTTCTTTGAGTTTTAAGCCTGCGGCAACACCTGCTAAATATCTGCCTTCGTAAATAGAAGCAAATGCGTTGTGGAAGTTAGCGGGAGTGTCGTTTGCGGGAGAGCTGTCAAGACATTTACTGGTGTTAGTACCGGTTGCATGACAGAAGTCTACTTTAGGGAATTCCTTAGCCGCTTTAATCATAGAATCTTCGTGGCCAAAAGAATCAGCAAAGATTGCCTTGTAGCCTGCGTTTGCAAATTCTACTGCTTTGTTATAACAATCGTCGCCTTCTTCAGGGATATCGGTAACGATAGCATATTGGTCTTCAGAAAGACCCTTAGCAGCACATGCAGCTTCGAAAGCGTCGATAAAGTTCTTGTCGTAAGAAGAAGTTGAACCGTGTAAGCAAATAAGAGCTACTACGGGGTCGTCTTCTGGGTCACTACAAGCTGCTATACCGAAGCAAGCGCCAACCGCTAATAATGCAGCAAGCATAAGAGTGAATAGTTTTTTCATTATAAAATCCTCCTACCCCCTTGTTGGGGTTTTTTCCTAATTAACGGGCTACTGTTTGCGGAAAACGATTTTGCCGTCAGTCATACTGTCAATAATGGCAAGCGATAAAAGGTTTACGCCTTCTTGTCTAAGTTTGTCCCCTGCCCCTTGAAAGCCCTTTTCTATTGCGATTGCAATGCCCGCAAGCTTTGCACCCGCCTTTTCAATAAGCTGTCTGCACGCCGCAGTAGCACCGCCGACCGCCAAAAAGTCGTCGACAACTAAAACCACGTCGTCCTTACTTAAATATTCGCTTGGAACTAAAAGGTTGTTCATAACATTGTGGGTATACGAATAGCACTCTGCCGTGTAAACGTTACCGTCAACGTTAGAAGACTTGCTCTTTTTTGCAAAAACCACGTTGCAATTAAAAAACTGCGCAGTAATACAAGCAAGCCCTATACCAGACGATTCAACGGTAAGTATCTTGTTTACCCCACAGTTAGCATAATGCGAAAAGATTTGTTTGCCCATTTCAACGGATAAGCCCACGTCGATTTGGTTGTTTAAAAACGCACCGACTTTAAGCACGTTACCCGGTAAAACCTTTCCCTTTTGTAGAATTGCACGCTCTAATAATTCCATATCTTTCGCAAACCCTTTAAAAAACGTAAAACGGGTATAAAACCCGTTTTGCCAATACTTCTTTTGCCCGATAACACTGCTCAATAGTAGCATCTTTGGCGATGCAGTAGAAACGTTTGTGCCATTAATACAAACCTATATTGACAATACAGTTTTATTATGTTTTTATTTTATCACTTTGCTTTACAAAAGTCAATGTTTTTATAAAACAATATAGATAAATCGGGCTTAAAGTTTTAATTGTTTATTTTTCTATTCTTTTAAGGTCTTCCCATCGAATATCGTCTGGCGAGTAATTTTCTATATACTCGGCAATTTGCTCGGGTGTGTCTAAAAATACGCAAAGTTTAACGCACTCGTCGTTGATAAACTGGTTATCCATACCTTGCTTTAATAACGTCCTAATAGGTTCAAAATAGCCGTCAATATTAAACAAAACTATTGCTTTTTGATGCCTGCCAAGTTGTTTTAGCGTTAATACTTGAAAAAACTCTTCATAAGTGCCTATACCGCCGGGCGTTATTACGAAGGCTTGACACTCATCTTCCATCATAGTCTTACGCTCTGCCATAGTTTCAGTAAAGGTAAGCTTGTCGGAATCGTAAAAAATTGCTTCGTAGCCGTTTTCTTCAAAAAACTTGGGTATAACTCCGTGAACGTGCGCCCCCGCCGCCTTAAAACCACGTGCTGCAGCGCCCATCATTCCGTCAGAGCCTGCCCCGTAAACCAAATTATGACCACGCTCGCCCAAAAATTTGCCAAGTTCAAAGCCTTTGTCTAAATACTTTTTATCTATTAGCGCACTTGCTGCGCCGTAAACACATACTCTCATACATACTCCTAACGATTATTTTATAAACATTAAATATTATGTTAATTTTATAAGATTATACCCAAAAAGTCAATAACATACTGCCAAAAATAAAAATTTACCACCGTTTTTATTGCGCTTGCCTATATTTAAGTTTAGTGTTATAATATAATTATAAAACTTTTGCAGAAGATTTTTTATGTTCGCTTCGTTATTTATAGCAATTAGCACGGTAGCGTTAATGATTTGCGCCGTTTTGGTTAAACCGTACGTTAAAATTGGCAGAATTAAAATTGGACTTTATTGGCTAATATGCCTTATAGGTGCGATTTTTATGTTGTGCTTCGGTGGTGTAAGTATCAAGTCGGCAGTTGCCGATATTACCGCCCCTACGGCAGTTAACCCGCTAAAAATTTTAGCATTGTTTCTTTCAATGACTCTTATATCCGTTTACCTTGGCGACGCCGGTTTTTTCTACGTGGTTGCCGACAAGGTGTTTGCTAAAAACGACGGCGGAAAAAAACTTTTTATACTTCTTTATTTAACCGTGTCGATTTTGACTATATTTACTTCGAACGACATAGTTATTCTGACCTTTACACCACCCATTTGCATATTTGCAAAAAGGGCTAAAATTTCGCCCGTACCATTTTTGGTGGGTGAGTTTATTGCGGCAAACACGTGGAGCATGATGCTTGTTATAGGCAACCCCACCAATATATATTTGGCGCAGACGGCAGGCGTTACCTTTTGGCAATATTTTTCAGTAATGTTCTTGCCGACCATCGTTGGTGGACTTACCAGCCTTGCCGTTTTGCTTTTGATGTTTAATAAAGCACTAAAACAAAAACCGCAACCGCAAGAAAAAGCGCCAAGGCAAACTAAGGCCGATAAGCCCGCAATGATAGTTGCGCTAATTTGCCTTGTCGTTACCATAGTTTTACTGTCCGTTTGTGACGTTGTAGGCGTTGAAGGTTGGATTATCTGCGTTAGCATCGCTATTGTTTTAACAGTGTTTAACCTAATATACGGGCTAATAAGATACAAAACGCCCGTAAACGTACTTTTATCGCTTAAAAAAGCACCTTACGAATTAGCGCCTTTCGTACTATCAATGTTCGTAATCGTGTCCGGTTTGGAAAATTGCGGGTTTATTTCAGCGGTGTCGAATAGTCTTATAACCAACAAACCCATTGACGCCGTATCCTTCGGCTTTTTATCGGCGGGGTCGGCTAATCTGCTAAACAATATCCCTATGAGCGTGCTGTTTGAAAAGATTATAAACGGCAACGCTTTGGGTCACTACGCACTATACGGCGCTATTGTAGGCTCTAATTTAGGTGCGTTTATAACGCCCGTGGGCGCACTTGCGGGCATTATGTGGAATAAAATTTTAAGTGATTACGAACAGTCCATTTCTTTCGGAAGATTTATTCTATACGGCATAGCCGTGGCTTTGCCAACCATTGCCACCACGACCGTCGTGCTTGCTTTTTTATAATATAGGTTTTTTATGGCAACCGTTTTATTCTTGTTTATTTTAATTATATATATTGGTTTGGGCGTACCCGACTCTGCGCTTGGCTCTGCTTGGCCGGCAATTTACCCTGACTTAGCCGTTAACGTTGGGCTAAACAGCCTTTTAACCTTTATAATATCGTTTGCTACGGTGGGTGCAAGTTTTTTTAGTGCTAAAATTATAAATCGCTTAGGCACGCCCATGGTCACGGGGCTATCCACCTTGCTTAGTGGCGTTGCATTGCTTGGTTATTCACTTTCAGAAAGTTTTTGGCTTCTTTGCTTACTTTCTATCCCGTTAGGGCTTGCTGCGGGTGCTATAGACGCTGCGCTTAACAACTACGTGGCTTCACGCTACGGGTCTATGCAAATGAATTTTCTGCACGTGTTTTACGGCTTAGGTGTGGCTATAACGCCCTACGTTTTCTCGTTCGCACTTAAAAACGCAAATAACTGGCGCTTGGGCTATGAAATTTTGTTTTTTATTCAACTTGCGCTGTCTTTACTTACTTTTGCCACCCTTCCTCTTTGGAAAAGAGTTCAATCAAACCTACCCGAAGAACAAAAACTTTCACCAAAAACGCTTTCGGTAAAAGAACTTCTGCACGTGCCTGCGCTTAAATCTAATTGGCTTTTGTTCTTCTCTACCTGTGCGTTAGAGTTTACGGTTGGCACGTGGGGTTGCACCTATTTAGTTACCTGTGAAGGCTTAACCGAATCACACGCCGCCGTATATTTAACCCTTTATTATGCAGGCATGATGGCAAGTAGATTTATAAGCGCTTTCGTTTGCAAAAGATTTTCTTGCGGGGCAATACTTTGCGGGGGCTGGGTTTTAACGCTAACGGGCATAGTTGCATTGTTTTTACCTATACCCCCAAACGTTAAAGGCGTAAGTTTTTTACTAATTAGTTTGGGCAACGGACCTACCTTTCCTAACCTTATTAGTCAAACGCCAAAGGTTTTCGGCAGAGAGATTTCTCAATCGATAATAGGCACGCAAATGGCAACTTGCAATATGGGCATTATGATAGCACCGCCAATTTTTGGGGTACTTGCAGGCACGCTTGGTTTAGAAAGTTTTCCGTACTTCGTGGCAGTATGGTTCGTGCTTATGGCGTGCGCAATGCTTATGCAACAAAGAAGCCTAAAAATTACGGGCAAAAGCTTGTTTACTATAAATTAGTTTAAGGGAGAATATAATGAATAAAATTGCTATTTTTGAAAAGGTTAGCCAAGACGAGTTCTTAAAGTCTGGCAGTGCGGAAGAATATAATGCAATCGTCTTGCCTAAAAGGGCAACTTCTGGCAGTGCAGGTTACGACTTTTTTGCACCCAAAACCTTTACGCTAAACCCTGGCGAAACTATCAAAATCGCAACGGGCGTTAGAGTAAAAATTGACGAAGGTTGGTTTTTGGGCGTTTACCCGAGAAGTTCTTTGGGATTTAAATATCGTTTAAGATTAGATAACACCGTTGGCATTATCGATAGCGACTACTATTACGCCGAAAACCAAGGACATATATTTATTAAAATTACTAACTGCGGAAAGGACTCGCTTACCGTAGAGCAAGGCAAAGCGTTTGCACAGGGCATATTTACCCCGTACGGCGTAACGTATGACGACGATGCCACCGCTAATCGAATAGGCGGATTCGGTAGCACGGATAAAAAATAATTATCAAACGTTTTCGTGCTATCTTTTTAATCTGTTTAGCAATCTAAAAAACCACCCAACTTGTGTTGGGTAGTTTTTTCTATTTGTTTACCTTTGCGTTTTCGTATCTTTCTTCTGCATTTGCTTTTCTTTGGTTTGCCAATGCAATTTGTTCTTCACGTTCTGCTTGCATTTTTGCCTTTCTTTGTGCTGGGGTCATGTGAGCGTCGTCCCAACTTTTCTTTGCGTCTGCCTTTGCTTTTGCAAAGGTGTTCTTGCCACGATTTTCTTCAAAATTAGCCTTTGCTTCGGCTTTAGCTGCTGCGAAGTTAGCCTTATCTACTTCGTGTTGTTGTTTTGCGCTTTCCTTCATATCTGCAAAAGCGTTCTTAAAAAATTTCTTAATTCCCATTGTTGTTTTCTCCTTAAAACTTTTTTATATTTATTAAATGTTTTGAGTTACGGTTGACTCGTTTAATAAACTGCTAGATAGTTCTAAAATTTGGCTTGAATATTTTTCTTTTCTTCTGTTTAATATACCCTTATACATTGGGTAGTTAATTGACACCAATAGTATGCCCAAAAGACCAACTGCTATACCGAGTGGCATTGCAAACGATAAGCCTGCGCCAATAACCTTCATTGCAAAGCACATACCCGTTCCAAGAACGAGTGAAGATACAGAACCGAACACGTAAGCAAACACTTGTGTGGGGCGTTTTACTTTTCTGTCAAGTTGTTTAAGTTGGTCTAATTTAGTGGTTTGTTTTGCGGTGTAGTTTGCCATAATTTTTTCTACTATTTGGTTTTGATTTTTCATTTTAATTTTCTCCTTAAAAACGTTTTTGTTTAACTTTGTAACTGCATTATACGCACAAGATGTTTACTTTTCGCTAAAATAATGTAAGCGGTTTGAAAAGTTTTTGTAAAGATTTTGTAAAACCGCACTAAAATAAAAATCGGACTATTTTTTTAGTCCGATTTGCCTTTAAGTTTAGGATTGCACCGTTGTTTTTTTAGCAGTTAAAAGTTGAGCCCTTTTAAGTCTTGGTCTATTATATCTTTGTATTATTATGGGCGGAACGTTCCAAGCCGTCCACAAAACGCAAACGACACCCCCGCCTATTCCACGCCAAATTCTTAAACTTAGCAAGCCAAAGAAAATAACGATGGCGTGCGTGGCTTCAGCAATGCAACTTTCTTTAATTAAAACGGCACTTTTTGATAAATCCATTTTGTCAATTTGCTTTTTGGGGTAAAACTTGCCCAAAACGCAGTTAAACGTCTTGCTCGCATCCGGCCACTTATTTTTCCATTTTCGAATTTTTATTTTTTCATAAATAGTGCCCTTCTTTTCAAAAGTGAAATCGTTAAACGGAAAGCAGTCTTCTAAAATCCATTTTCTCGGAAAAAATCTTCCAAGCAAAAACACTATTATGCCCATAACAGCTAAGTAAACTAAACAATTTAAGGCTTGCATAAATACTCCTTGGTTCACTTTTATATTATTATACTTTTACGTCGTTAATAAAACGCTAAGTTTAAGTTAATAAAAAGTAAATATTTTGTAAAAAGCAAAAGGGCAGATACGTCTTGCAACGTAGCCACCCTTTCTATTTTTCTTTTTCCCTTTAAATCGTTTTACTTAAATTATACCTTCTTACCCATCTCGTAAGCCTGTGCCATTGCGGGCATATCTTTAATTTCGCCCTTTTCATAAGCACCCATGCCGTAAATTATGCCTTTTTCAACTGCACCTTCTACACAGTCGGCATAACCCCTAAAACATGCGATGCTCGTCTTAGCCGAAGCAAGTTCTTCATCGGCAGCGGTAACTATATAATAAAACTCTTTATCTTTAACTTCAAGCCAGCGTGCCACCGTTCTATCTATCACGGCTTTTAACTGCGCATCAATAGAATAAAAGTATACAGGACTAGCAAGCACTAAAACGTCGGCATCTATAATCTTTTGCAAAAGGTCTGCCATATCGTCTTTAATAGCACACACGCCCGTATCCTTACAAGCGTAACAGCCAAGGCAATAGCCTATTTTCTTTTCGGCAATACGAATCTTTTCAACTTGGTTGCCAGACTCTAAAGCACCTTTCATAAACTCGTTGCAAAGCAAGTCTGAATTGCCGTTCTTTCTTGGACTGCCGGATAGAATTAAAACTTTTTTCATTTTAGCACCATTTAAGATAGATTTTTTATATTATATCAAACAAACGCACGTTTGGCTATTGTTTTTCGGACTGATTTAACAATTCTTCCGAAAGTCTTAAAATTTCATCGCCGTAGCGATTTTTATATTTTTTAAAAATTGCTAAATGCACGGGGTAAGCCAAGCCCATTGGCACAGCGCCAACCACCATAACCACTATTCCCCAAAGTAAGATGTTCCACTCTAATATCATAGCAAGTCCAAGTCCGAAGATTAAACACCCAACAACCCCTAAGCATAACGGCCAAACGGTAGCCGTGTTTTTAACTAAAGCGTCTAATCTGCGAAGACGCTCTAATTTAGTTTCAGTTTTATCTTGCGGGGAATATTGACGGCGAATACTGTCAATTTCCTTTCTTTCTTCTTCAGTTGGTGCAGTGTATCTAAAATTAAATTGATTGTTCATTGTTTTGTTCCTTAATGTTTTTAATCGTTTTAGTTGATGAAATTATCATATAGACGCCGATAGCGATTGAAATTAAACTTACGGCAACACCCGTTAGCGTGTTGGCTAAGTCTATACCCACTTCCGACGTGCTAAACGTGCTAAGCAGTGCCGTTTGCAAAGCGAGAATAGAAACCAAGGCGTCTATTAGGTTTATGTTCCTTATTGCCCTTACGGTAAGGTCGGCTTGCTTGTGCGCCTTTATAAAGGTTATAATGGACGCCGTAATTTTATAAAAGGCGTATAAGGCGTATGCAAATATCGTCCAACCCATATAGGTAAAGTGTGCCTTGGCAAATATCATTTGTGCTATTGCAACCGATAGCGCCACGTTAAGAATAAGCGTTATAATACCGCTGTTTCTATAAAGCCTTGCCTTTTTGATTATGTCGGATATGCCGTCAAGTCGTTTACCTATTTTGTTTTTGTGATATAGTAGCACTCCACCACGAAGAAAGGCAAGCGCTATGTAAAAGCCCGCCAAAGCCCCGTACCAAATGGAGCGATTGGCTATGCCCATATATGCGTTAAAACCACTGAAAAGCAAACTCATTAAAAAAGAGCCCATTGCAAATATTATGGTTCTAAAGCCAAAACTGCGAAGAAGCAGATACGTAAAATCTTTACTTTCCATCCACCCCACTATCGCACGTTTCATTTTGGGAAATGCCGGAATAATAAGATAAACGGTATACGTTAGCGATATGCCCGCTACACCGAATAGCACGTAAGCAATTACGTCAAAAAAACCACCCTTAAAGCCTATAAAAACCACTACTATCGAGCCAATGCAACTTATAAGAGTTACTAAAAAGTTAACTACCTTTGCCCAAGTGGGTGGTTTTAATATTCTTTGCCAAACAGTTATGAAATCAAACTTCATAAACGACGTCCTTTAATAAAATAGTGAACGTGCTTCCTTCGTTTAACTTGCTTTGAACGGAGATTTCTCCGCCTAAAATATCTATTACCTTTTTAACGAGGGCAAGCCCAAGCCCGTTGCCCTGCTCCGAGTGCGAGGTGTCGCCTTGATAGAACTTTTCAAAAATCTTAGCACCCGTTTGGCTAGTCATACCGCAACCGGTATCGGCAACTTGAATTTGCACGTTTTTGCCTATTTTCTTTAAACCAACATTAATAGAACCACCTTCGGGGGTAAACTTTATAGCGTTTGAAATAAGATTGTTCCAAACTATATCAAGCAAACTTTTGGAAGAATAGACGTTGACGTCACAAAAATCACAATTAAGTTGAAGATTTTTCTTTTCAATAATCGTTTCAAACTCTACCACACAATCGCTAAGTGCTTCGGTAAGGCTAAAGACTTCGTGTTTTTCTTGAATTTGTTGATTTTCAAGTTTATTAAGTTTTAAGATATTGGTAATTAAATCGGTAATACGCTTGCACGCTGAAATTAGCGTTTTGGAGTGTGCTATGCGAGTATCGGCATCAAGCGACTCATCTTGCAAAAGGGTGGCGTAGTTTTGAATTATGGCAAGTGGCGTTTTAATCTCGTGCGAGACGTTTGATATGAAATCGGTTTTTAAGACTTCGTTTTGTTGAAGTTCCGTTGCCATTTTGTTTAAGTTTTCCATAATCAAATCGTATTCGTTATACTTGCCGTACTCGTGCACGATTTCAAGCCTTGTTGAAAAGTCGCCTTGGGCAATCTTTTCTGTGGCGTCCAAAATCCTTTTGGTCGGCCTATCGACCATTATTTTTCTACGAATCCAATCAAAAAGAGTGCAAAAGGTGGAAAGAATTATAATTTCAACCAAGATTAAAACCGCCACTAAGTTTAAGTTAGACGTTCTTTGCGTTATATAATCGTAACAAAGTATTGCCATTTGCATAACGATTGCAATCAGCACGAAAAAGGATATTACACCCACCCAATTTATACTTGAAGCACGGGCTTTGTTTTTTTTCATTTTAGCACCACCTTGTAACCTAAGCCGTGAACGGTGGCAATTTCAAACGCATCGCAAGACGAAGTCTTTTCACGTAGTTTTGCCATATAAACGTCAACCGTTCTTGACGTGGTGGAAGAATCGTAATCCCAAAATTCCGACATAAGCGCCGAACGGGTAAAGGTCTTTTTGGGGTAAGATAGCATTTTGAAAAGAATATCAAACTCTCTAACGGTAAGTGATATTTCTTCGCCGTCCAAAGTTGCCGTACGCTCCTCAACGTTCATATAAAAGTTGCCTATGCTAATTTCTTTTTCGGCTTCAATTTTTGCACGGCGGAGTATTGCCTTTATTTTCATTAGCAAAACGTCAATATCGAAGGGTTTGGTAACGTACTCGTCGATGCCCACGTTGTAGCCAAGCATTTTTGAAGCCTTATCGTCCTTTGCCGTCATAAAAATTATGGGCGTGGTCTTGTCGGTAGAGCGAACGCTTTCGGCAAGTTCAAAGCCGTTCATTCTGGGCATCATTATATCGGTTAAAAGCAGGTCGCATTTTTCTTCATCCAATTTTTCTAACGCTTCAAGCCCGTCAAAACACGATACCACTTCGTATCCAACCGAACGCAAACTCGAACTAACGAAACGATTCAAATCTAAATCATCTTCAACGACGAAAACTTTAATCATAGCCTATCCCCCGTTATTTTGCTTTATTATAACTCTTATATTATAACAAATTGTTTTTAAAATGTTAATAAATTGTAAAAGTTGGGTTTGGTAGAAAATATATTTTAGTTATATTGGATAACACTAATACAAAAAAAGAACTTGGAAAGTTTTCCAAGTTCTTTATATAGTTTTAAAAACTATTTTTTCATTTGTTCTGCAACTTCTGCAGCAAAGTCGTTAGACTTCTTTTCTAAGCCTTCGCCCATTTCAAAACGAACGAAGCGTTTGATTGAAAGTTCTTTGCCCATATCGGCAGAAACCTTTTTAACGAGTTTATCGATAGATAAAGAAGGGTCTTTAACAAACGCTTGGTTAAGCAAGCAGTTTTCATCGTAATATTTACCGATTCTGCCTTCAACCATCTTTTGTTTAACCATATCGGGCTTGCTTCTTAACTTTTCATCGTTTTCGATTTGAGCAAGTAAAATTTCCTTTTCCTTTTCGATAACGTCAGCAGGTACGTCAGCGGGTACTAAGTATAAAGGTTTGCAAGCTGCAACTTGAAGAGCGATGTCGTGTGCTAATTCTTTAGCGCCATCACAAGTGCAACCAACTAATTCAACTAATACGCCAACCTTACCACCCATGTGGATGTAACTTTCAATTACGCCACCGTCGGTAGTGAACTTTTCAAAACGACGAATAGCAATTTTTTCGCCGATTTTAGCGGTAGCGGCAATAACGTCTTGTTCTTTAGCGGCGATTAAAGCTTGGCTATCAGCAACGTCGTTATCAACAACGTAGTTAGCAACGTCAGAAACGAAAGCGATGTATTGTTCGCCCTTAGCAACGAAGTCGGTTTCACAGTTAACTTCAACTAAAACGCCGGTGTTGCCCTTAACTACTGCGTATACAACGCCTTCAGCAGCGATTCTTGAAGCCTTTTTAGCTGCGGTTGCAATACCCTTTTCTCTCAAAAAGTCAACAGCCTTTTCCATAGCGCCGTCACATTGCTTTAAAGCCTTTTGGCAGTCAGCAACGCCTGCGCCGGTCTTTTTTCTAAGTTCCATTACGTCTTTAGATGTAAACATGGATTTTCTCTCCTTATATAATATTGTTTGTGCCGATTATTCAGCAACTTCTTCAGCCTTAGCTTCTTCTACGGGAGCTTCAACTTGTTCGCCTTGCTTAGCTTCGATAACAGCGTCAGCTATAACTGAAGCGATAAGTTTAACGGCACGAATAGCGTCGTCGTTACCAGGGATAACGTGGTCGATTAAATCGGGGTCACAGTTAGTGTCGGTAATAGCAACGATTGGGATATTAAGTTTTCTTGCTTCTAAAACAGCAATGTCTTCTTGGTCGGGGTCAACGATGAACATAACGCCAGGGAGAGTTCTCATTTCCTTAATACCGCCAAGGTTGGTTTCAAGCTTGTCACGTTCAGCCTTTAAGCCGATAACTTCTTTTTTGGGAAGAAGGTCGAATTCGCCCATCTTTTCCATATTGTTGAGCTTGTTTAATCTTTCAACTCTTGAACGAATAGTTTTAAAGTTGGTTAAAGTACCGCCGAGCCAACGAGAATTGATATAATACATACCGCATCTTTCAGCTTCTTCTTTAACGGCTTCTTGCGCTTGCTTTTTAGTACCAACGAAAAGAACGTTCTTGCCTTGTTTAACTTGTTCAACAACGAACGGGTAAACGTCGTTTTCGATAAGGTCTACGGTTTGTTCTAAGTTAACGATATGAATACCGTTTCTTTCGCCGTAGATGTACTTCTTCATTTTCGGGTTCCAACGTCTTGTTTGGTGGCCGAAGTGTACCCCTGTTTCAAGGAGTTGTTTCATAGTGATAACTGCCATAATAAAATCCTCCGTTTTTCCTCCCCGCCGTCTTTATAGCCACGCAACACCCCCAAGCTTAAGTGTTTTTTTAGGGGCACGAATGCGTGAAACCGCACGGGTGCGAATTTTTGCTTTTATATATTAACATAAAGATTTGTTAAAATCAAGGATTTAACGCCTTTTTAAGCACTAATTTTACATTTTTTTAAAATTCTTGTTCGTTTTGCTTGCTTTAAGAGTTTTTATTTGATATCATATAGCGGTAAATTTAATATGCCGTGTGAACTTTACAGGAAAAGTTGGCTTGCCACTACCGAAGGAGCAACACTCTCAGGTGTCTATTTGATAAAGACTGTAAACGGACGGCGTTCTGGAGAATCTCATACAGTTGAGTACCGAAGGGGCAAAGGCTTAACGCTCAATCTCTCAGGTAAAAGGACAGAATAAAATTCTTTTCGATTATTAGCCCTTTTTTGTGCTTTAATACGAGCGCAAATATTTACGGGGCTAAGTTCTACTGTTTGAGAGTTAAACCTTTGGTTTGACTCTTTTTGTTTTCCAAGAATTAGTAAATTATAAATAGTGTATTATTAAAATTAGTAAATTATATTTTTCATAGGAGAAAAATTATGCAAGTTGTTTACGACCTTCTAAATTGGATTGACGGCAATATCCTTTGGGGTATTCCTATGATAGTCCTAATTTTAGTCAGTGGCATATTCTTGTCTGTTAGAAGCAAGTTCTTTCAAGTAAGAAAGTTCGGACACTCCTTAAAGCACACCATTGGTGGTACGGTAAAACAGATGAAAAGCAAAGAAAAATCCGACGTCCCCAACGCAATATCGCCTTTTGAAGCCTTTTCAACGGCTGTTTCCGGCACGGTTGGTACAGGCAATATCGTGGGCGTAACCACGGCTATTATTTCCGGTGGCCCGGGCGCAGTGTTCTGGATGTGGGTTTCTGCATTTTTTGGATGCTTTACAAAATTCTCTGAAATAACTTTAGGTCTTTTCTTCCGCAAAAAAGACTCTCAGGGCGAAATGTTGGGTGGTCCTATGCAATACATAGCAAACGGAACTAAACAAAAATGGCTTGCCGTGTTGTTTGCAATATTTACCATGCTTGCCGCAATAGGTATGGGCTCAGTTCAAGCGGATACCATACAAACCACTTGGAACAATGCGTTTAATATTCCTACTTGGGTAACGGCTATTATCGTGGTTGTTATTGCCGGTTTAGTTATTATCGGCGGTATTAAGCGTATAGGTAAAGTTGCAAGCCTTTTAGTGCCTTTTATGATTTTGCTATTCATTGTTTTGGCAATTATACTTCTTATAGTTAACGTTACCGTTATACCCGCTGCATTTGCTTCTATCTTTACTTCGGCTTTTTCTACCAAGTCAATTCTCGGTGGTTTCGCAGGCTACGGCATTTCGCAAGCTATGCGCTACGGCTTTGCAAGGGGTATCTTCTCTAACGAAGCAGGTCTTGGCTCTGCGTCTATCGCACACTCTTCTTCAACGGCCAAAGAACCGGTTGAACAAGGTCTTTGGGGTATGTTTGAAGTGTTCGTTGACACCTTTATCGTATGCACGCTAACCGCTTTGGTAGTTCTCACTTCTGGTTTAGACGGTAGCGTTCAAGGTGCAAGTGGGGCAAGTATTTCTATGGGTGCGTTTAGCAAAACGTTCGGTACGTTCGGCACCGTTGCTTACAGCGTAATATTACCCTTGTTTGCATTTACTACTATTCTTGCTTGGGCTATATACGGCGCAAAGGCAATGCAATTCTTGTTTAAAAATCATCAAAAGGGTGCAAAACTCGTCTTTAACGTTATATATCTTGCTATGATTGTTGGCATGGGCTTACTTACCTATTTTGCGGGCGACAACCTTGGCTCTGATTTCGTATGGCTTATTTCAGATATGACCAACGCACTTATGGCAATACCTAACCTTATAGCGTTAATAGTGCTTAGTGGCTTGCTTGTTAAGATTATCAAAAACTACTACGACAGAAAGAAGGGCTTAAACGTTCCTCCAATGATTTCGGCTTATGCTGACGGCGATTTCATTTGCCAAGCACAAACTGAAAAAGAATAATCGTTTAGTGCCTAAATAAAACTAAACGCCGTTGCAAAAGCAACGGCGTTTTTACTTTAATCTTTTTTGTTACAAAACCTTTCTTTTGTACCATTTTTGTGCCTAAGAGTACTATTTATCTAATTTTTCAGCTTCTTCAGCCATTTCTTCTTCTTCAAAAATACGGCAAAACTCATCGAATACAGCGTCCAAAACGGCTTCGTCTTCAACGGGAACGAGTTCTACCATACCGTCTTCGTTTTCTTCGCCAAGTTTATAGATGATAAAATCTAATTCGTCAACGCCTTCAACTTCTTCAATAGGCTCAAAACCTGCGTATTGTTCACCGTCAAGTTCAATAATGCCCGCTAAACCAAAGTCGGCAGTCTTGCCGTCGTCTAAGGTTAAGGTTACAACTTCAAAACCTTGTTCGCAACCACAGTCGCAGTCGTGTTCGCAGTGGTCATGTTCACAGTGGTCATGTTCACAGTGGTCGTGTTCGCAACCACAGTCACAAGTCTTCTTTTTTTTATCGCTCATAATAATCTCCTTACTTACTTTTTATTTTTTTGGTTTAAAAAATCTTGCAAGATAGTTGCCGCCGCAAGAGCGTCTACACAACTTTTACGCTCCCTTCGGCTTTTGCCCTGCTCTATTAAAACTTCTTCGGCTTCCACCGTAGAGCAACGCTCGTCAATAGAGTAAACCTTTAGCCCTGTCGCTTCAGTCAGCCTATCAATAAAAAACTGCGCCTTTTGCGTTTGAATGCTGGGCGTACCGTCAAAGTTAACGGGCAAACCGCAAACGATAGCAGTTACGCCTTTTTCTTTAACGTAGTCGCACATTTTATTTAGGTCGGTTTTAAGGTTTTTTCTGTGATAGGTTTCCACCGGAAGCGAATAACTGTTAAACGGGTCTGACACGGCAACGCCGATTCGTTTATCACCAATATCTAAACACAAGAATCTTTCCACGCTCTTATTATATCACTGTTTGAATATTTTTACAATTAAAAGTTTAAAGTTTTTTGCTTATATAAAAAAGGTCGGATTATTTCCGACCTTTTTTGTGTTTTTTAATATCCTTGCAACGCTAAACACGTAGTACAACCAAAACTAAGAACGCATATAACAACAGCAATAACTATTGAAATAATAAAACCTTTTTTCCATCCGTCGATAAAAGTATCTCGCTCATAACTATCGCTAAATAATAGCGCAAACACTAAACCAATTAAACCAACAAATAAACCTATCACCACACCAAGCCCATACTTTGAGCGTTGCGAGTATGTTTTATGATATTGGTTTCCGCCAGAAAAACCCGGTTTATTATAAAACGAACTTTGATTATGGTTGCTAGCATCGGTTTTTGGTTTTGCGTTTTTAAAATCGTAGTTGCAATAGGCACACTCCGTCTTGCTGTCTGGGTTATACTTGCCACAACGTGGACATATCATAATATTCTTTCTCCTTTTTGTATGTTTGTAACATGTTGTTACAAAATAATTGTAACAAATTGCTACAATTAAGTCAAGGAATTTAAGTGATAAAATGATAGGGTTAAAAGAAATTAGAAAAAAGAAAAAACTTTCTCAACAAAGGGTGGCGCTTGAACTAAATGTTTCAAGGGAGAGCCTTTCTTACTATGAAAACGGCAAAAGAGAGCCTTCACTTGCTCTACTTATTGAGATGTCAAAATATTTTAATTGTTCAATAGATTATTTAATTACTGGTAAAGATTTTGTAAAAAGATAGAAGCAAGGCGATTGCCTTGCTTCTATCTTTTATGGCTAATTGTTAGCCGTTTCTTGAGAGTTCTTTTTGGCGGTTTTGGTTGCTTGTTCTACCTTTTGCAGAACTTGCGCTTGGCTATCTTTTACCACCTGCCTTGCTTTAACCGAGTTGGTTACAAGCACTGCACCGCCAAGCATACCTAAAATTATACCGCATAAAAATTTATCGTCCATAACTTCCCCCTAAGGATATTATGGACGATTTTTGTCGATTTATACGCTTTGTGCCTGTTTTTTTTGACAAGTATTGCGTAGATTATTTTTGCATTACTCTAAGGGTAAAGAATCAAGCAAGACAAGGCTCGCTTAGATTTTTGGATGAGATTGACCGTCTGGTCATCGAAGTCAAAAATCAAAAGCAGTAAACGAAGTATTGCGTAGATTATTTAGCCTTAGAAAGATAATCTTCAATCGCCTTCTTAATAGCTTCTTCCGCAAGAACGGAACAGTGTAACTTTTGACTAGGAAGCCCACCTAACTCTTCAACAACACGCTTGTTGGTAATCTTTAGGGCTTCTTCAATGGTTAAGCCTTTTACCATTTCGGTTGCGGTTGAACTTGTTGCGATAGCGGCGGTACAACCAAAGGTTTTAAATTTAGCGTCAACGATAATATCGTTTTCAATTTTTAGGGTAATTTGCATTATATCGCCACAACTTGCATTGCCAACCGTGCCGATGCCGTCTGGATTTTCAATTTCGCCAACATTTTTGGGGTTGCGGAATACTTCTATTACTTTTTCGTTATACATTTTTAATTTCTCCTTTCGCATTGAATAGTGGCGACATTGCACGAAGCTTTGCCACTTCGTTTTTAATTACGTCAACGGTATAGTCAACTTCTTCTATGGTGTTGTGCTTGCCGAAAGAAAACCTTATAGACCCGTGTGCTAATTCTTCGGGAACACCTAACGCTAAAAGCACGTGTGACGGCTCTAACGACCCGGACGAACACGCCGAGCCAGACGATACGGCTATGCCCGCCAAGTCTAAACTAAACAAAACAGATTCGCCTTCGATAAATTCAAAAGAAAAATCGGCGTTAGCGGGAAGCCTTTTGTTGCCGTCCTTTGGCCCGTTAAGTTTAACGTATGGCACTTCTTCTAAAACTCTTTTTATAAACCTATCCCTTAACCCGCTAACGTAGTTAAAGTTTTGCTCACGCTCTGCCATAGCGATTTCAAACGCTTTGGCAAAGCCTACTATACCCGCAACGTTAGTTGTTCCGCCACGCTTAGTCCTTTCTTGGTGTCCGCCAGAGATTAAGTTGTTTATTTTAACGCCGTTTCTAACGAATAAAGCACCAACGCCTTTTGGTCCGTAAATTTTGTGCGCACTCACGCTCATAAGGTCAACGCCAAGCTCCTTTACGTTGACGTCTAACACGCCCGCCGCCTGTACCGCATCGGTAAACGCCAACGCACCGTGTTCGTGTGCTATTTTAGCCATTTCCTTAATAGGCTCTATCGTGCCTACTTCGTTATTGGCAAGCATACAGCCCACCAAAATCGTGTCCTTTCTAATTATGCTTTTTAAGTGGTCAAGGTCGATAAACCCTTCGCTATCCACTTGCATATAGTCAACTTCAAACCCTTCTTTTACAAGCACCTTTGCCGTGCCTAGCATTGCGGCATGCTCTATCGGGCTTATTATTATGTGCTTACCCTTTTCTTTATAAGCGTGCGCTATCCCTTTAAGCGCCCAGTTGTCCGCTTCAGAGCCACCCGACGTAAAGTATACTTCGTTTGGCTTGCAACCTAAATAACCTGCAATTTCATCTCTCGCTTGGTCAACCGCTTTAACCGACTCTCTGCCGAACACGTGTTGACTGTTGGGGTTGCCAAAAACTTGCGTAAAGTAAGGTAGCATAGCGTCCAAGGCTTCTTGGCACAAGGGCGTAGTTGCTGCGTGGTCGATATATATTGGTGTTTTTAACATATTACCTTAACTCTCCTTTAATCATTTGTTCTAAAGTCATAGAATCTAATAAACTGTTTATACCGTCGTAAAGCTTTTTCCAAACGACGCTTGACGGACAGCATTTGCACGCTTTTTGAGTTTTAACGCACTCGATAATTTCCATATCGTCTTCTAATGCCCGAACAATTTCGCCAATCTTTACCTCGGACGGGTGACGAGTTAAAAAATACCCGCCGTTTGCCCCACGGATTGCGGTGACTATTCCCCTGCCCGTTAAAATGCGCATAATCTTTTCTATATACTTACCGGATACCGATATCACACTTTCAAGTTCACTTGCGGGCGTTGGAACGAGAGGATAATTTTTACCTAACACGTGGCACGCCATCAAGCCGTAATGCGTTTTAGAAGAAAGCTTCAAAATCCCACCTCTTTAATTGCTACCAATTTGGTTGCAATTACATTATATAATCATTATGTACGCTTGTCAATTAAATTAAACGCACTTATAAAAGTTTTTTAACCCGCTATTAAACGTAATAGCCACGGCTTTTGCCGTGGCTAAAATTTTAATCTTCAATATCCTTAACAAGTTCTAAAACTTCTTTTATTTGTTTAGCAGATTTTTCAAGCAACTCTTCGTCGTGCGTTGCCATATAGCTCGTTCTAAGCAGGCTTTTGCCAACGGGCACTGCGGGTGAAATGGTGCTGTTTACGTAAACGCCCCTTTCAAACAACATTTTACATGCTTTAAAGGTACGCATATTGGTATAGGTGTAGATTGGTATAATGGGTGTGTGGTCCTTTTCAATAATATCCACGCCATAACCTTTTAAAAGTTTACGCATATAATCGGAAAGTTCCCTAAGCCTAACGACCCTTTGCGGTTCACGTTTTAAAATCTCAAGCGCCTTTCTTGCCGAAGCAACGCTTGCAGGGGTTATACTTGCGCTAAATATGAACGGGCGAGAGTTGTGACGCACGTATTCGCAAACTTCCCTTTTTGCCGCCATATAACCGCCAAGGCTTGCTAGCGATTTAGAGAAAGTACCCATATAAATATCAACTTCATCTTCTAAGCCGAAATACTCTGCCGTTCCCCTGCCGTGTTCGCCTAAAACGCCTAAAGCATGGGCGTCGTCAACCATAACTCTTGCACCGTATTTTTTAGCAAGTGCAACTATTTCTGGTAGTTTACATATATCGCCACCCATACTGAACACGCCGTCGGTAACGATTAAAATCCCCGCCGTTTCCGGAACTGACTGAAGTTGACGTTCTAAGTCTTCCATATTAGAATGCTCGTACCTAAGCATTCTTGCAAACGAAAGTCTGCACCCGTCGTATATGCTTGCGTGGTTTTCTTTATCTGAAATTA
This sequence comes from Christensenellaceae bacterium, assembly GCA_045542055.1. Lineage (GTDB taxonomy): Bacteria > Bacillota > Clostridia > Christensenellales > Borkfalkiaceae > UBA1259. The sequence continues at coordinate 24,959 of JAZQKH010000033.1, forward strand.
TATAATCAGTTCTACCGGCAAGACTGCTTATAATACCCAAGTTGCTTTGAAAGCCCGTTGAAAAGGTAACGACGTCTTCTTTGTTTAAAAACTCGGCAAGTTCCTTTTCCAAAAGAACGTGACTGGTAAGCGTGCCGTTCAAAAACCTGCTACCCGAACACCCTGAGCCAAATTCTTCAAAAGCTTTTACACCCGCTTCGATAACTTCTGGGTGTGATGTTAAACCTAAATAGTTGTTAGAGCCAAGCATTATAATATCTTTGCCTTCCATAGTAACTACGGGCGCTTGGCGAGTTTCTAATTTGTGAAAATACGGATAAATATCCGCTTCTTTAAGTTGTTGTGCAACCGTGTATTCTCTACATTTTTTAAATAAGTCCATAACGTCTCCTATATCTTTTTATAAAAGAATAGTAGCATTATAACATAAAAGCAAAAGAATTGCAACCGTCTTTTTGGCTTGGATTTATTTAGACTTAATTTGATTTTTATCTTGAACGTTAGGCTTTGATTTGCGCACCCACGTCGCCTTGTGGCGTGGAAAAATATTTTACGTTGCTTGGCACTGCGTTGCCGTATATAATATTGTTTAGGCGAAAATTTTCTTTTTCTAAAAAGTCTATTCTGCTTTTAAGATGTGAGTTTTCTTTGCGTAAAGAAAGGGCGATTTTTTCTATTAAGCCGTTGATTTCCTTTTTAAGTTTAATAACTGTTGCCTTTGAAAAGTTTACGCCATCAATAATAGCACCGCTGTTTAACTTATCGTTTTCCCTTTGTTTAGTGAGGGCACTGCGATATTTGTTTTGATAGCGCAACGCAAGTTTTACGTCGCCGTTGGACATCTCGTTAATGACCGAACGCACCGACCTGCCTTGAGCACGTGCCTTATCGACCGTTTGAATAAGCCACGCTTCTTGCTCCTTTTCAAACGGGCGAATTTTACCCGCAGTAAGTGGCTTGCCGTCCAAATGTTCCTTGGTGAACTGCTCGTCACGTTCGCTTAATTTAACTAATGCGTAGTAAATGTTTCTGACCGTGCCCGTTGCTTTGCCCGACTTTATTGCGTAGTCTTTAAAAATTTGTGTTAAATTTTTGCCGTTTCTGTTTTTTACTAATTTTGCAAGGTCAATTAAGTCCCTTTCTTTGTATCCGTATACCTTTTCCATAATCACTCCTTTAAGTTGGTTTGTGCGATTATTAACATAAATTCATAATTATATACATACTTTTAAGCATAATGTATTTTTATATTTGTTCAGATTTCCCCGTGGCTATAAAAGTAAACGGCAACTACGTTGATAGCGTAAACGGTAACAACTTGCTTTTACCCGTTTACCAACTCGATAATAGCCTTATAGAAGCGTGTTCGCTGTGCGGTTGCCAAACGGGGCTAAACTTTATTCTAAATAAGAACTTTTTGCTTTGCCCGCCAGACAACGTAAACGTAACCGACCTTGACGGCGGGTATTTGATTAAACTTAGCCGAACCTTTCTATCAAGTGGCTTTAAGATTTTTGCACAAGAAAAAACTCAGCGGTGGGCGTGTACCGTGTATGCCGAAAACGGCTATAAATTAACCGTTGAAACTCCGAACGACTTTTATATTGAAAGCCTTGCTTTTGACGTAAAAAACGCAAAAGTGCATTCTTGCTGTAATGGAAGGCTTGTAGTAGTAGAGTGCTTTGGCGAAGAAAACGTAGTTTGCGCATACGCCGTGACGGATAAAATAAAGCGAGTACTTTGTTTGCAAGCCAACCTTGAAAACACTGACGGCAACCTAACCACACGGCAAGATTTTTGCGATATTGCTCGCCATAACGCATACTGCACTTGGCGTTTTGACGGCGAAAAGATTGTTTGTATTGATAAGAAAGTAACTTGCAAGCAAGGTTTTAATATAAACACCCTGCCACAAGAAGTTTTGCCTTTTGCTTTTTTAGAAGAACTTTTAGTCGGCGGAAATATAGAGCCGTATTTGACGGGCAACGTACTTAAAAACAAGAATAAACTCACCCACTATCTTGGTCAGTTTTTAGGGGTTATGCCCCCGCCGGCGTTTAAGGATAGCCGTTTGGTGGGCATAATTCGTAAAACGGGAGAACGCCTATACTCGGTAGAGTACTTGACCTTTGAATACTCTGACGGTAAAATATGTAATCTTAGTTTCGTTTAAGACTAAAGAAGTCGCAATAACAAACAAGATTAGTAATAATGTTTTCTAATTAAAAAGCCCGCTTTTTAGCAGGTTTTTTAATTTTATACCTCAAAAAAGGCAATTCTACCAACGAGAGAGTTGACTTTTTTTGTTCTACTTGAAGAAAAAAACGTTTAGAGAAGTCGCCAAAACGTTTAGAGCACGCTTTGGTGCTTTTTGGTGTATACTTTACTTACACAAAACTTTTGCAGGAGGATTTTATGCAGTTTAAAACTTTCACCGATTCGGGTGCAGGACTTACAAAAGACATGATTGATAAGTTTGATATTGGTATCGTTGCGCTTTCTTTCGTTAAAGATGGCGAAATTTACGACAGCAGTCTTGTCGGTACAGAAAAATACTATAAAGATTTTTACCAAATGCTTAGGGACAAGAACAACTTAACCACGGTTGCTGCCAACGAATACGCTTTTGAGCAAGCGTTTGAGCCATATCTTCAAAAGGGTATCGACGTGCTTTATATCGGATTCTCGTCGGCACTGTCTGTCACCTATTCTTGCGCAGTCAATGCGATTGAAGCACTAAAACAAAAATACCCTAAGCGTAAAATTATGGCGATTGACTCGCTAAACGCTTCTTTAGGGCAAGGTCTTATAGTTTATAACGCCTGCCTATTAAAACAACAAGGCAAAACTATGGAACAAATAGCCGAAATTTTACACGGCGACGTACTAAAGTACAATAGTTTGTTTACCGTTAAAACCTTGTCATACTTATGCCGTGGCGGTAGGGTTAGTAAAATGAGTTACGCAATCGGCACGGTGGTGGATATAAAACCGCTTATGTACGTTAGCGATATGGGTAAACTGCAAGCGTACGCCAAAGTGATTGGAAGAAAGCGTTCAATTTACGCTTTGGCTGATAAAATGGCTAAAACTATAATCGACCCCGAAAACCAAACGGTGTTTATATCTCACGGAGATTGTGTTGACGACGCAAAACTTTTGGCTAAACTTATTTCAGATAAAGTAAGCGTCGCAGGGTTCTATTTTAACTATATAGACCCCGTAATAGCAGTTCACAGCGGACCGGACACTTTGGCGGTTTTCTATAAAGGGCTTAACAGAGAACAAACGGTTAAAGGGTAATATGCTTTTTAACAAGTTATAAATTAAACGCAAGGCGGATTGCCTTGCGTTTTTAATTTTATCGTTTTATTAAATTATAGCGTTAATCTTTAAGTACGCTTCTTCTAACGATTTAGCGTCGTACTTTTTAAGTAAGTTTGCTTCGGTGTCGTTTTCTACTACCTTG
>JAZQKH010000034.1:0-27640 GCA_045542055.1 Christensenellaceae bacterium
TTGTTAATTTTGATTTTATATGTTATTATATATATAAATTTAAAGGAGATTACTATGGATTACAAAAAATTGCAAAATGGTAGTGATATTAGAGGTGTTGCATTAGAAGGCATTGAAGGTCAAAACGTTAATTTAACTGAAAAGGTTTGCACGGATATTGCAAGGGGTTTTGCAGTTTGGCTTAAAAACAAAGCCAACAAAAATCATTTAAGAGTTTCGGTTGGTAGGGATAGTAGACTCTCTGGTGAGCTACTTTCTAATTGGTTATGCTCCGAGCTTGTTAAACAAGGTATTTTTGTTACTAATTTTGGTATGGCGTCGACTCCTGCTATGTTTATGTCAACAGTAACCGACGGCTATGATTTTGATGGTGCTGTAATGATTACTGCAAGCCATTTGCCTTTTAATAGAAACGGTTTTAAATTTTTTACCGCCCAAGGTGGTTTGGAAAAGGAAGATATTAAGTCAATTTTATCAATAGCTGAGTCTGATGAAGCCACCAATTTACCTGTTGGTGATTTGCGTTCTGAGGATTTTATGGGTACGTATTCAAATATTTTAGCCAATAAAATTCGCATGGAAACTAGTTTAGAATTTCCGCTTAAAGGTTTTAAAATTGTCGTTGATGCTGGTAACGGTGCTGGTGGGTTTTACGTTGATAAGGTTTTACAACCGCTTGGTGCGGATACGACCGGTAGTAGGTTTTTAGAACCCGATGGAAGTTTTCCTAATCATATTCCCAATCCAGAAAATAAAGAAGCTATGGAAAGCATTACACAGGCAGTTGTGCAAAATAATGCTGATTTTGGTATTATTTTTGATACTGACGTTGATAGGGCGGGTGCAGTTTTGTCTGATGGTAGTGAACTTAATAGAAATAGAATTATTGCAATGCTTTCGGCAATACTATTGCGTGACTATCCTGGCACGACTATTGTAACCGATTCTATTACTTCAAGTGGTTTGGCGGAATTTATTTCTGAGAAAGGGGGAATTCATCACAGATTTAAGCGTGGTTATAGAAACGTAATTAACGAGTCTATTAGACTTAATAATTTAGGTCAAGATAGTCAACTTGCTATTGAAACTTCAGGTCACGGCGCTTTTAAGGAAAATTATTTTTTAGACGACGGTGCTTATATTGTTACCAAACTTTTGATAGAGCTTGCAAAAGGCAGGAAGCAAGGCTATACTTTAGCGTCACTTATAGACACCTTAAAAGAACCTAAAGAAAGTGTTGAGTTTAGAATGAATATTTTAACTGAAGATTTTAAAGCATACGGGCAAAAAGTTATAGATATGTTAAGCGCCTACGCTGAGACTAAAAAAGGTTGGTCGATTGCTCCTAATAACTTTGAAGGAATTAGGGTTAATTTAGACGAGTCAAAGGGCAACGGTTGGTTTTTATTAAGGTTATCGCTTCACGACCCGTTGTTACCACTAAATATTGAAAGCAATGAAGTTGGTGGTGCTAAAAAGATTGCCTCCGAACTTGCAGATTTTATAAAGGATTTTGACTTGTTGGACGCTAAGTCATTACTGGATTACGTTAATTGATTTTTTACAAAAAGCCAAAAAAAATACTTGCAGTAAAACAATTTACAGCAAGTATTTGAAAATTGGCAGAGAAGAAGCGAAACTCTAAACACCAAATATATGCTTAAATTCAAGATTAAAACCACTATATAGTGGTTTTTTCTTTTGTGTCACAATTTAGTCACATTTTGATTAAATTTTGTCAATGATTTTCTTTTTATCTTCTTCGTATAAGTGGGCGTAAATCTTTGTGACTTGTGCCAAAGTGTCACCGATTAAGTCAGCCACAACAGTTAAGTTTGCGCCTAAATGTATGAGCATTGAAACAAACGAGTGTCGCAAGTCGTGGATTCTAGGATAGCCCATCATATCTTTGATAATGCGCTAAAAGAAATCAAAGAAAAAGACGTTGGGAAATCGGAACAGTTTGACAATTCTTCTGCTTTATCGTATAATTTTAGAAAAAAGGTGGATAACGAAAATGGAAGAGAAAAAGCAAACCAAGAAAATGAAGAGAGAGTTTTTGGAAGAAGGAGTGCCTTGCATAATAATAGAGAAGCAGGGACAAATATTTCCGTTTCCTTTAACGATGGAAGAAGCGAATCTTTGCGCACCATTACCACAGAAGAAAAATCAAAACGAATCAACGAAATAGCAAATGCTATTTATTATAATGCAACAAATGAGATTCAAAACAACTTAAAATGGCATTGCAAATATGAAGGTGTTGAGTTGTTTTTTCTTAAAACAAAAGAAGGTGTTGAGCAGTCTTTTGTTTATGACGGGAAAAATTTGTTTATTAAAGAAAATGCAACAGAAAAGGAACTTGTCGACATACTCAACGTTCTTAAGCCTATTAAAAGAGAAGTTGATGAAAATAAAATTGCGCATATTTCAAACAAAAGATGGGATTACTTTATAAATAATCATAGTGGCGCATATTTAACAAGGATACCTATTCAGCAGTTTTTAGATATGACTACTGAAAGTTATGTTGACCAAAGGCAAATTAATGCAAGGTCTGAAAGTATATCAAGACAAGCAAATGTCAACGTATCTGACACATATCAGGAAGATATATATCTTGAAATTGATTTTAACACAAAAAAAGTTGTAAACCACGAAGGTAGGCATAGATTAACTTCGTTACTTAATCAAGGGAACGCATTTGTTGATATATTTATTATTCCTACTCAAAAACTAAACATTGAAACAATTACAAACATTGAAATTGAAGGTCAATTTAATAACAACAAATATAAATTGAGTTTTGTTAAGGCTGAAAGCGTAATTTTTAAAGATGCAATTTATAATTCATTTAGGCGAGAAGATAACAATATAAGATATTCTCTAAAAGATTCTGACGGCAACGAACTTTCGCCAGAACAGCAAGAGTATTTTAACAATAGAGCGCCAACTAAAAATCCAGATATAAGGTTTAGTAAAAAGGGTGGTGTAGTTGTAAACCTTTCAAACGATAACGTTTTGCAAAATAAAATTGCTGGCTCAACAAAATCAAAGTATGATGTAATTAGAGAATATTTAATTGAATCGTTTATTGGTGAAGCGTTAACATTGTCTGATGGCATTGAAGCAATTATGGATAAAAGCGATGCTAAGCATTTGGCTCATTTGTCTGATAATAAAAAAACTGCTACTTTGTCAAGATTACGTGAAGTAATTGAAAAAGCACAGTTGTTTAGTGTGGCGAACAAAGTTGGCCATAAGAAGTTTGATGCATTTAGATATTATGAAGTTAGGGTTTCTTTTGGGGATGAAGAGTACGACATATTGTTAAATGTTGGACATTCAAAATTTAAGGATGAATATCATATTTACGATATAACAAAAAAAGGAAGTGTTGCCAACGAGTCATCTACCCGTTTGGCGCGCTCCGTAGATTACGCGCTTAAAAACAATACTTCCACTAATATTATACGCAATTCTGAAGAAAATGTCAATACTAATTCAGAAAATTTTTCAAATCAAATTAAGCTTTCTCGTAAAGCCAACCCAACCTATACTTTAAGTGACGGACAAGTTAAAAAGAAAATAGCGGATTATGCTAGATTAAAGTATTACTCTAAAATTGAATCTGAAAAAACAATTAATTGTATTTTAGAAACATATTTTAATTTTGAAGAATACGACGTTAAACTTTCTGGTAAAACGAAAGCTGAAGCAATCGACGTTCTTTCCAAGAAATTGAATACTTTTGGTATAAGAACACCAAAGGCGAAGGTGCTGTTAAAAGTGCAATAAATAAAACGTCAGTAACAAAAGAACAGAAAAAACTTCTTTTAGAAAAGTGTGGCTATTAAGAAAAAAAGGGACTGGATTTATTTCCGTCCCTTTTTATTTGATTTTTTTAGAAAAAAAGATTATAATAATTGTGTTAAGAAAATTTGGTAACGTTTTTTGGTAACAAAACATAGTAAACTATGGTATAATACAGTAAACTACAATATAAAAAAACGCCCATTTTCAACTAAAAATAGCCAAAAATAAGCGTTTTTTAAATATTGGCAGGGGAGACGCGACTCGAACACGCAACCGGCGGTTTTGGAGACCGCTGCTCTACCATTGAGCCACTCCCCTAAAAACATATTGATTATATAATAAAACTTTGATTAAGTCAAATAAATTTAGGTGAAAAATGAAAAAGAAATTTAGATTAGGCGTTATTGGTGCTGGTTTTATGTCTACGGCTATAATTAAGGGATTAATATCTTCAAATACTCTTAGCGCCGATGAAATTTGTGTAAGCGATAATAATCAGCAAGCTATTGATAAAATTGCTTCATTTGGCGTGCGGGGTGTTATTGATAATACGTTTGTTGCCGATAATAGTGATTTTGTTTTGTTTGCGGTAAAACCTCAAAATTTTGATGAAGTTTTGTCTTCTATTAGCAATTCTTCTGCTAATAAATTCATCTCAATAATGGCAGGTGTTAAAAAACAAAAGATTAAAGTGGCGTTTCCAAATTCAATGGTTGCAAGATGTATGCCAAACACACCATGCTCTATAGGTGCGGGTGCGATAGGGCTTGACATTTCAGATTATAATGAGATTGAAGACAAAGACTTTATATGTGGTTTGTTTAGTGTTTTAGGTCAGGTTGTTCTAGTCTCTGAAGACAAATTAAACGCTGTAACTGGCGTTAGCGGTAGTTCGCCAGCGTATTTTTATACTTTTATAAAAGGTATTATTGAAGGTGGTCAAAGGAACGGTCTTACTGAAGAGCAAGCAAAGATTCTTGCCGTAAACACTATGATTGGCACGGGAAAAATGATTTTACAAAACAGTGATAAAAGCATTGATGAATTGATTCAAGCAGTATGTAGTAAAGGCGGTACAACCATTGAAGCTGTAAAAGTATTTAATGAAAATGATTTGACTGAAATAACGTGTAAGGCTATTGACGCTTGTGTTAAAAGGTCGTTTGAGTTGGAAAATTTGTAATGAAAAACGTTGCTATTTACACTGACGGTGCTTGCAGTGGCAACCCCGGCTGTGGTGGTTATTGTGCTATTCTTATTTATAACGGTGTTGAAAAGGTTGTTAGCGGGTATGAAAATGAAACTACCAATAATCGTATGGAGCTTTTGGCGGTAATTAAAGGTTTAGGAGCTTTAAGAGAGCCTTGCGTGGTAGATTTATATAGTGACTCACAATACGTAATTGAAGCGTTCAATCAAGGGTGGATAAATACTTGGCAACTTAATGGGTGGCGAACTGCTTCTAAAAAGGAAGTAAAAAACGTTGACCTGTGGCAGGAATTATTGAAATATATAACCATTCACAAGGTTAATTTTATAAAAGTTAAGGGGCACTCTGATAACGAATATAACAATAGATGCGATAAGATAGCTGTGGCTGAGTATAAGAAGTTGCAGTAATATCAATAGAATAATAATTGCAATAAAATTCATAGAATAAAATATGCTTAAAAAACAATTACGTGGTTTTTTATATATTTTATTGCTTTTAATCAATGGTTGTGTTGCAATTATTTATGTAAATTTGCTTTTAGATAATTTTACAAATCTTACGGGAGTTATGCTATATAAAGCATACGTTATAACATTTTTAGCAATAACCATTTTAACGGTTTTAACCTTAATTTTTATTGATTTTGAATATAAGTTAATATGTAAAATTACCTTATTCTTAGTTATATTCATAACAATTTGTTCGTTATTTTTATACATATTAAAGAGCAGTGGTTTTTTAGAAAGGTTTAATAGTGTAGAAAGTTTTAGGTTATACGTTTCGTCCTTTGGCAAAGCATCAATGTTCTTTTTTGTGCTCTTGCAGTTTTTGCAAGTAGTTGTTTTGCCAATTCCATCGTTTGTGACGGTTGGAGCGGGTGTGTTACTTTACGGGCCATTAAAATGTTCGTTGCTTAGTTCCTTGGGTATTATTCTTGGCTCGCTTACGGCATTTTGGATTGGTCGCAAGTTTGGTTACAAAGTAGTAAGATGGGTTGTTGGTGAGAGCAACGTTAATAAAGCCTTAAATCTTATAGGTAAGAATGACAAACTCATTTTTACGTTAATGTTTCTTTTTCCGTTTTTTCCGGATGATTTGTTATGCTTTGTGGCGGGGCTAACTAAAATGAGTAATAAGTTTTTTATTACTATGATTTTCATTGTTAGAATTATTACGGTACTTGTTTCTTGTTATTCACTAAACAATAATTTAGTGCCTTATGATACATGGTGGGGTATTTTAATTTGGGTTATTTTCTTTTTAATTGCCTATATATCTGTGACCTTACTCATAAAATACAAAAATAAAAAACAACTTGCAAAATAAATGAAAATTCGAGTTGATTATGTGTGACATAATTAGTTTTAAAGGTAAATATGACTACAGTTGTAATTGGTGGTGGCGCTTCAGGCATGATGTGTGCCATAGTTGCCGCACAAAAAGGTAATAAAGTTATTTTATTAGAGAAGAATGAAAAGTTAGGTAAGAAAATTTACATCACTGGGAAAGGAAGATGCAATTTAACCAATAACGTTTTACCTAATGATTTTTTGAATAACGTTACCACTAATAAAAAGTTTTTATTTAGTGCTATAAATAGGTTTTCGCCACAAGACGTTATTGATTTTTTTGAGATTAACGGATTAAAATTAAAAACCGAACGTGGAAACAGAGTGTTTCCTGAAAGTGACCACGCAAGTGAAGTTACAAAAACATTGGATAAATTATTAAAAAAAGAATCAGTTGACGTAAGACTTAATACAAAGGTTTTAAATGTTGATATTTTAGGCGATAATTGCTTTAAGGTAGTTACTGGAAACTATAGTTTTATATGCGATTCAGTTGTTATTTGTACGGGTGGTGTTTCTTATCCACTAACGGGTAGCACGGGAGACGGCTATGTATTTGCTAAACGTTTAGGGCATACTGTCACTAATTTAAAGCCATCGCTTTGCGGAATTGAACTGCTTGGCAATGATTTTATTGAACTGCAAGGGTTGTCGCTTAAAAACGTTTCAATTAGTTTATTTGTTGAAGATAAAAAGATATATAATGATTTCGGCGAAATGCTTTTTACTCATTTTGGTGTTTCTGGTCCAATAGTTTTATCTGCATCATGTTTTCTTAATAAATATATTGATAAATCAGCATATATTTGTATAGATTTAAAACCGGCACTCACCGATGACGTCTTGGACAACCGATTATTAAACGAGTTTTCTGCTAATAATAATAAGGAAATTACTAATGTTCTTACTGCTCTTTTGCCTAAATCTATGATAAAAATATTCCTTAGAAGATGCAGTATTTCACCAGTAAAAAAGTGCTCAGAAATAACAAAAGAAGAGCGTAAAAAGATGATTAACGTGCTAAAAAACTTTAAGTTTAGCGTTAAAGGGTTAAGACCGATTGAGGAGGCAATTGTTACAAGTGGTGGAATAGACGTTTCTGAGATAAACCCAAAAACAATGGAAAGTAAACTTATAAAAGGATTGTTTTTTGCGGGGGAAGTTGTTGATGTCGATGCGTTTACCGGAGGTTTTAATATGCAGATTGCATTATCAACCGGTTATCTTGCTGGGCTAAATGCCTAGTATTTGTATGGCTTATAGGTTTTTATACTTTTATATAAAATAATCGAACACATAGGAGAATTTATGAAAAAGAATATTAGTATTGCTTTGGACGGCCCTTCTGGTAGTGGTAAAAGTACGGTTGCAAAATACTTGTCAAAAAAACTTAATATTTTATATTTGGATACGGGTGCTATGTATCGTGCTACCGCATTAAAAGCAATTAAAGAAAACGTTGACAGATTGGATGCTGAAAAAGTAAGCGGTTTTATTAACGATATTAATATTGAAATCAAATATGTCAATGGTGCACAGCGAACTTATTTGGACGGTGAAGACGTTTCTGAAAAGATTAGGGAGCCACACGTATCAATGGCGGCATCCGATATTTCAAGCCTAAAATGCGTAAGGCTTAAAATGGTTGATATGCAACGCAAGATTGCCGACTCTACGTCTTGTATATTAGATGGCAGGGATATCGGTTCGTACGTTTTGCCTAACGCAGATTATAAATTTTTTATCACGGCAAGCGTTGACGTTAGAACTACTAGGAGATATAACGAACTTATTGCTAAAGGTCACAACGTTGATTTTGACGAGTTAAGAAAGGAAATTGAACAACGTGATTATAATGATAGGAATCGTGATTTTGCCCCATTAAAACAAGCTGAAGATGCAGTTTTGATTGATACTTCAGAATTAGATATTGAACAAGTTTGTGATAAAGTAATTAGCTACATTAAATATAGGACACTTTTATAATGAATTCTTTTCAAAGATTTGTCATTAGGTTAGCCACGATTTTTTATCCTGTTAAGGTAATTGGTGCTGAAAATTTGCCTAGCGACGGTAGTATGATAGTTTGTAATCATTTAAGTTCAATTGACGTCGTGTATATTGCCAAAATATTCTTGCATAAACAGGTTAATTTCGTAGCTAAAAAAGAGCTTTTTGAGAATAAATTTTCAAACAAGATTTTAACCTCTTACGGCGGTATTCCAATTGATAGGGACAACCCTAAAATATCTTCAATAATTAAGATTATTAAGACCATAAAAAGTGGTAAAAATATGGTTATTTTTCCAGAAGGCACTCGCAATAAAAGCGGAAATACAAAACTTTTGCCCTTAAAGGGTGGGTCGGGTATTTTTGCGATTAAAGCTAAGTCGGCAATTGTTCCAATGATTGTTTACAAAAGAGCAAAATTATTTTGTAAAAATTTTGTTTGTATTGGTAAACCGTTTTATTTGGATGAATTTTATAATACCGAAATGACTGAAGAAAAAATTGCTCTTACCGAGCAAATTATTTCAAATAAGATGAAACAAGTGCAAGATGATTTGTTTTTTTACATTGCTTCAAAAAAACTAAATAAGGATAAAAATAAGTGAAGATATTTAAAGGCAAAAATTGTGGATTTTGTTCTGGGGTTAAAAGAGCTGTTGACGTGGCGTATTCAATGCATGGCAACTCTATTTACGTGTTAGGCGATATAATTCATAATGAAACAGTCAATAAAAGGCTTGCAAGCCAAGGTATTTGCAAAGTTGATGGTCTTGACGACGTTAGGTTAAAGCAAGGCGATACCTTACTTATAAGGACGCATGGGGAAGGTAAAAGCGTTATTGAATCTGCTATAAGTATGGGGCTTAACGTAATTGATTGCACTTGTCCGTTTGTTAAGAGTATACATAACATTGTTGATGAGAAATTTGCTTTAGGATATCAAATAATTATTATTGGAAATGAGTTTCACCCCGAAGTTGTTGGCATTAACGGTTGGTGTAATAATACTGCTATTATAACCGAACAACCTTTAGATTTAACTCAATTTAACGCCGATAAATTTTGTATTGTCGTTCAAACAACCTATTCAGAGAAAAAATTTGATGAAATAATTAAAAAATTTAATTATAATGACTCAAAAACAGTTGATATTTTCAAAACAATTTGCTATACTACAAACAAGCGTCAAAAAGAAGCTGAAATTTTAGCAAAACAGTGTGACGCCATCGTGGTTCTTGGCGGTGTTAATAGCAATAACACCAAAAAGCTGTTTGATATTTGTAATGAATACTGTCAACATGTTTTTTCCGCTTCTGAACCGTCGATGCTTGATTATGAAAAAATAAAAATATTTAATAAAGTAGGAATTGTGCTCGGTGCATCTACGCCAAACGAGCAATTCCAGGAGGTCGTCTCGAATATGGAGAAAGTTACAGAAGAAATTATCACTACCGAAGTTGTCGCTGCTCATGAAAAGCAAGAAGTTGCTACCATTAGCGAAGCTAAACCCGTTAAGTCTGAATTTGAAGCTGCTATTGATAAAATGAAGCCCAACAAAGACTTTAAAAATGGTCAAATAATCACTGCTACAATATCTTCGGCATCTGATTCTGGCTTAACTTTATCTATTAAGAACGCTAAAAAAGACTTTGAGCTTCCTGCTTCAGAAATGCTTGAAGAATATAAGAAAGAAGACTATGCCGATAAAATCGGTCAGGATATTAGAGTAATGGTCGTTGGCAAAAGCCCAATCAAGTTTTCTGAAAAGGCTATGGCTAAAGTTCTTAAAGAAGAAGCCGAAATCGAAGAAATTAAAAACGGCAAGATTTTTGAAGCTGAAGTTGTTGCAACTAACAAGGGTGGTTTAACCGCTAAATTCGGTAGTTATGACGTTTTTGTTCCGGCATCTCAAATAAAACTTGGTTTTGTTAAAGATTTAGAAAAATACGTTGGCAAAACTTTAAGACTTAAAGCTGAAAAGGTCGAATCAAGAGGTTCACGTAGACAAATAGTTGGTTCACAAAAAGTTATTTTAGAAGAAGAAAAGGCTATTAGAGATGCTGCTAAGGCTGAAAAAGAAGCTGAATTCTTCGGCGCTATTAAAGAGGGTGACGTTGTTTTAGGCACACCTGTAAGATTTGTTAACTTTGGTGCTTTTATTGACGTTAACGGTTTTGATTGTTTAGCACACATCTCTGACCTTTCTTGGACTGGTTGTAAAGATTGCGCTGACGTTCTTACAATCGGCACTGAATACAAGTTCTTAATTCTTAAAATTGATATCGAGAACAAGAGAGTATCATTAGGTTATAAACAACTTCAACCTAAGCCATGGGACACCGTGCAAGAAAAGTATAACGTTGGCGACGTTGTTAAAGGCAAGGTTGTAAGACTTGTTAACTTTGGTGCTTTCGTTGAAATTGAAAAGGGTGTTGACGGTTTAGTCCACGTTTCTCAAATTTCAAACCAATGGTTAGAAAACCCTGTTTCCGCTTTAGAAGTTGGTCAAGAAGTTGAAGCTAAAATCTTAGACATTAACGTTGAAAAGGAAAAGATTACTCTTTCTATTAAAGCGTTACTTCCTGAAATTGAAAAGCCTGCTAAAGAAGAATCTGATGAAAAGAAATCTAAAAAGCGTGCTAAGGTAGAAGAACCTGCCGACGAAGAATTAAGAGAGTGGAAAGACACCGGTAGTGGTGACGTTTCTATTGCTGAAATGCTTGCCGACATTGAAAAATAATTATTAAATATTAAATTTTTAACTCCATTGAATTATCAATGGAGTTTTTTGTTATTATTTTATACTTTGTAACATATATTTTATTAATGAACTTTGATTTTTTTCCAGCAAAAATATTTAATGCAATTAGTTGTATAGACGTAGACAAGCTATATAATATTCGCTTAAGAGTAAATGAGCCAATAAATCTACGATATAACAATCAAATGCTATTCTTAAATGAGTTAGGCTTAACAAAAGAGTACAGTAAAGGCATAACTTGCTTACATAAAGATATTGAAGAAGTAATCTATAATGTGACAGACAAGTCTATATATGCCTTTAATAGCAATATAGTTAATGGTTTTTTAACCACAAAAGACGGGATAAGAATAGGTGTTGCAGGTGAATGTGTTTTTTCAGATGAAAAAGTTATGACTATAAAAAATATTTCATCGTTAAATATTAGAATTCCACATTTAGTTCCTAATTGTTCTGAAAGGATTTTCGATATATTAATACGTGAAAAAAAGATATTGAACACCTTGATAATTTCACCGCCAGGCTATGGTAAGACAACTTTATTAAAAGACTTAGTTCTTAAGCTTAATGATTCAAATTACGAAGATATTTTAGTTATTGACGAACGTGGAGAGTTTTCTTCAGTATGTGGAAGACACGTTGATACTATAAAGTTTTGTAATAAACTTTATGCGTTCAATATAGCCCTAAGGTCAATGTCGCCAAAAATTGTTATTACAGACGAATTATGTTCATGCGATGATTGGCTATACGTGAAAAATGCAATAAATTCAGGCGTTAAAATTATTGCAAGCGCACACGCTGGTACGTTAAACGAAATTACAAATAAAAGTGAATACATTAATGGGTTGTTTGACTTATACGTTGTTTTAAACGATTATGGAAGACCCGGCTGTATTAAAGATATAGTATTTAAGGATGAATTAAAACTTGGGTAAAACTATAGTAGTTATTCTAACGTTTGGTCTTTCAATTTTAATATCCTACTTGTTATCTCTTAAACATGTAAAACTTCATAATTTCTATCTTGATTTTTTTACCTTTAATAATTGTTATGAAAATCAATTGTCGTATTCAAAGAATACTTTGCCATCAATCATTGAAAAATTTAATAATAGAGATAGCGATTTTATAGAATTATTAAGAAGATATATGGATAATAGAGAGGTACTAAATCTATCATATTTAAAAGATGAAGACTATTTGCTATTTAATGAATACGTAAGTACTCTCGGTAAAACAGATGAATATTCGCAAAAGCAATTTATACAAAATTATAAAGGAATAATCTCTAAAAATTTAGAAAATTCTGAAGTGAGCAAAAAGAGATATTGTGCCTTATATATTAAACTTGGATTTTTTATAGGATTAACTTTGGTTATATTGATATTGTAATGGATATAAACATAATTTTTAAAATTGCAGCAATAGGTATTTTAATTGCAGTAATATCTCAAGTGCTTAAAAAAAGTGACAGAGATGATATTGCCACGTTGGTTTCATTAGCGGGGCTAATTATAGTTCTAACTTTAGTTGTTAATATGGTTAGTGAACTTTTTGAAACTATTAAAAATATTTTCTATTTATATTAAATGGTAAAACTTGTCTTAATAGTCTTAATATGTGGATTTTTGTGTGTATATCTTAAAGAAATAAATAGTAACCTATTCACATTAGCACTGTTATCTAGTGGACTTATTGTTTTATTATTTTCCTTTAGTTATCTTGGTAAGTTTTTTGACGTAATAAATGAACTTATAGAGTTGTCAAAAATAGATAAAGACTTATTTAAGATAATAATAAAAATCACATCCATAGGATATTTGGTTGAGTTCTGTGCTGGAACTATTGAGGATATGGGGCTAAAAAGTTTGTCGGACAAGTTAGTTTTTGCTGGGAAAATTGTAATCATATTAACCGCAATGCCGATAATCTATGCAGTATTTAACGTTTTAAAAGGTTTGCTTACATGAAATTAAATAAGTTTGTATATTTTGCTATCTTATTTATAATTCTTACCACATTTTTTAATGGCAACATTATTATAGTGAGTGCTGAAACATTAAACGATACAATAATTGAACAACTGGAAAATTTGGATTTTTCTTTAATTGAACAAAATATTAAAGATAACTACTTTGAAGAAGCAAGTTTTTATAATATGGTTTTGAAATTGCTAAAAGGGGACTATCAATCGAGTGTAACTTCAGTTTTCTCATACATCTTTGAAATCTTTACTGCGCAGATAAAAGAGCTAATACCATTAATAATATCTGTAATATGCGTTGCAATAATTTGTTCTATTATAAACGGGTTAAAGGGTAACTTCTTGCAAGAAGGTACGGCAGACTTAATAAATCTTTTTGCTATACTTTCTGTTTTTTTAATTGTATCATCTGAATTTATAAATGTTTTTCAAAACACTCAAAACATTATTGAAAACATATCGAAAACTAATGAGATTATGTCACCCATAATACTTGCTTTAATGGTCGCTTCCGGTTCAAACACTTCCGTTGCTATATATAAACCAACTGTTGCAATTTTATCAAACGTTGTGATTAACGTATTTAATTTTGTTATATTGCCAATAGTTATAATCTTTACTATTCTAAGCGTAATGAACACATTTAATAGAAGCATAAGGCTAAATAAATTTATTGAGCTGTCTACATCAATTATAAAATGGGCTATCGGTATTGTTGTTACCGTGTATACCTTCTTTTTGTCAATACAAGGTTTGTCGAGTGCCATATTCGACGGCGTTAGCATAAAAGCAACAAAGTATGCCTTATCAAATTCTATTCCTATAATCGGTGGCTTTGTTAAGGATGGTTTTGATTTGTTTTTAGCGGGAAGTATATTGATTAAAAATGCCGTTGGTGTAGTAGGATTAACCGTTATAATTGGCTACGTTCTTTCGCCAATAGTCTATATTGCAGTCTTTTCACTTTTATTAAAGCTTTGTGCAGGCTTTACTGAAACCATAAATGACGGAAGAATTTCTAATCTTTGCACTGCGCTGTCCAAGTCTTTGTCTTATTGTAACGTATGTATTATTATGGTTTCATTTATGATGTTTGTAACCGTTTTGCTTATGATAATTTCCGCTAGTGCTTTTGTTTAATTATGAATTCATGGATTATTTGTGTAGTTTCTACAATTCTCATTACTACAATATTAAACATACTAATACCATCAAAAAGGTTTGGGACGTTAATTAAATCCTTGTTTTCATTGGTCTGCTTGTTGGTTATTCTAAAACCTTTAATAAATGATATAAATTTTGATAACGTTAACAGTTTTGCGGATTTTTCCTTTATTGAGCAACAGGGATTTATAGAATATTGCATAAACGAGAAAGAAAATGATGCTGTCATAAAATGCGATAATTTATTAGAACAAAACGGCATAAAAAACGCTAAGGTTTACGCTTTATTTGATATAGATGAAAACGACAAAATTTTTGCAAAACGTATAGAGATTAATTTAAAAAATGCAGTTATTATTTCGGACAAAGAGCATATAGATATTATCGAAGAGATTAAGCATCAAATTTGCGATTTGTTTGAGGTGAATTTAAAGGATATATTTATTTATGAATAATCAAATAGATGACAAAGATGCTATAAAGAAATTCAATCTAAAATCCATTTTAGATAAAATCAAAAACAACAAAAAATTTCAATTAGTTATAATTGCTGTTTGCGTTGTATTATTGCTTGTTATTTTGTTCGGAAATTATAATAACGATAATAAAGAAACGGTTTTTACTAGTGAAAACTACGTATCAGATTTAGAGTCGAGATTATCTAAAACACTGTCAAACGTAAAAGGCGCAGGCAAGGTTTCGGTAGTTATAACGGTTGAATCCGGTATGGAAACCGTGCTTGCTATGAAAGTTGAAAAGACTGAGTCGCAATCGGGTATTGAAATAGTTGAAACGCCACTAATCGTAAATGGCAAAACAATCACTGTTAAAGAATTGTATCCTAAGATTATAGGTGTATTAATTGTAGCTGAAGGCGCAAATGATATAAGCGTTTTAAGTAAAATACAACAAGCCACAATATCGCTTCTGGATATAAACGTAAATCAAATTGAAATCTTATCAATGAAATAATAAAAGGAGATATTAATATGTCAAAGAAAAAGAAAATTGTTGTTTTATCGTGCATGATAGCGCTACTTGCAGTAACCGCAGTATTTAATTTCGTATTTACTACGCCTTCAATTAGTGATGAAAACGTAGCACTTACAAGCGCAAACTACTTTGCACAGTACAGAACGGAAAGATTAAACACTAGAAACGAAGAATTATTACAATTAGATGCAATAATTTCTCAGTCTGCTGAAAATAGCGCAGAAAGAAACGAAGCCATTGCTCTTAAAACTGAACTTACTGAGATTACTGAAAAAGAGTTACTTTTGGAAAACCTTATTAAGGCTTACGGGTTTGAAGATGCCGTAGTTGTAATTGGTTTGGATTCTGGAAACGTAAACGTTATTACTAAATCCGAGAGCTTGTCGCACGATGATGCAATAAAAATTTACACTATTATTGCAGAAGAGAACGTCGCATCGCCTGAAAATGTAAAAATTATACCTATTTCTTAAAAATTACTATGCAAATTAAATATTTTGTGGTACAATAATAAAAAAGTTGTTTATCAGAGGATATTTATGAATAAATTTAACAAATACACTCCAGAAAAACAAGAGGGAAAGGTCGTTTATGCAAACGGTATAGTTGATAATATCGTTATGCTTGCGGTTTCTGAACTTCCTTACGTAAAGTTATATCATTTTAACCCAAAAGCGATGAAAAGTAACTCTATTTTCGTTACTTTTGACAAGAAGGGC
Organism: Christensenellaceae bacterium; assembly: GCA_045542055.1. Classification (GTDB taxonomy): domain Bacteria; phylum Bacillota; class Clostridia; order Christensenellales; family Borkfalkiaceae; genus UBA1259. The sequence continues at coordinate 16,013 of JAZQKH010000034.1, forward strand.
GTCAACGTTGAAGTTGGTATTATAATTCACTATTCACAAAGGGTGTCTGAAACTGTATTTGCCGTTCAAGAAGCAATTCGCCATAACGTTGAGTCGATGACTGAATATAAAATTTCAAGTGTTGACGTTGTAATTAGGGGCGTTACTTTTGAAAATATTGACCCTGAAGTTAAGGTTAATGAAGAAAAACACACTACCGACGAAGAAGTAGATAAAAAAGAAGCTTAAGGTATACGTATGAGAAGTTTGGCAAGAGAAGCTGTTTATAAATATTTGTTCTCAAGGCTCTTTAATCCGTGTGATGAAGGGCTTTTTGACGTTTTAATTAAAGAATTAAACGATGATGATAAGAATTTTGCAACAACAATTAAAGACGCAGTAATAAATAACGAAGAAAAGTATAATCAAATACTTTCTGAAATGTCAGTTGGTTACAAGTTTGATAGAATTTTTAAGTCTGATAGATGTGCTATTTTGATAGGCATGGCTGAATACGATTTGTTTGCAAACAAAACCCCTATGATTGTTATTATTGATGAAGCAGTTAAGTTATCCGCTAAATATTCGACTGATAATAGTCCCGATTTTGTTAATGGAATTTTAGCAAATTATTGCAAGTAGGAGATTTTATATGACAAAGATTTTAGATGGCAAAGCAATATCTCAACAAATAAAAGACGATTTAAAACTTAAAGTTTTAGATTTTCAAAACAAATTCAACCGCCCGATTACTTTGGCGGTTATTTTAGTAGGAGAAAACCCTGCTTCACAAGTTTACGTAAGAAATAAGATTAAGGCAACCGAGTACGTTGGCATAAAGTCATTGTCGTTTATATTGCCTGAAAATAGCACTCAAAATGACGTAATAGAAACAATCAATTCTCTTGCTTTCGACCAATCGGTTGACGGTATTTTGGTGCAACTACCTTTACCTAAGCATATCAACGAACAACAAGTATTAGATTGTATTCCTGCAAGTAAAGACGTTGACGGCTTTCTTGCTGAAAATATTGGAAATTTAGTTATGGGCAAACCTTGTACGATTGCTTGCACGCCTTACGGTGTTCTGCAAATGCTTAAAAGTGAAGGCGCTCAACTATCTGGCAAAAACGCCGTTGTTATAGGAAGAAGTAATATTGTTGGTAAGCCAATGGCAATGCTTTTACTACAAGAAAATTGCACTGTTACCATTTGTCACAGTAAAACGAAAAATCTTGCCGATATTACACGCCAAGCTGACATTATAATTGCCGCAATTGGCAAACCTAAGTTCTTAACCGCAGATATGGTTAAAGATGGCGCTATTGTAATAGACGTCGGTATAAATCGTACTGAAAACGGGTTAGTTGGTGACGTTGATTTTAATGAAGTTAGCAAAAAAACTTCAATAATTTCGCCAGTTCCAGGTGGGGTTGGACCTATGACTATTGCAATGCTTATGTACAATACGTATACTTGTGCGTTAAGGAGAGAAGAGTGCAAATAAATATTGATAAAGAGTATGCTTTTTATTTGGAAAAGTTCAATACTTATTTAACTGAATATTTGTCATTATTAGATGAAAATGCACCAAAACTAATAAAAGATGCAATGTCGTACGCTATGCAAAACGGGGGTAAAAGGGTTAGACCGGTTTTGTGCCTTGCTGTTTCGGATTTGTTAGGTGTTGACGAGAGAAAGTCATTAAAATTTGCTTTGGCGATAGAAATGATTCACGCATACTCATTAGTGCACGATGATTTACCCGCAATGGATAATGATGATTTTAGACGTGGAAAGCCATCAACCCACAAAGCGTTTGGCGAAGCGTTTGGCATTCTTGCTGGTGACGGGCTATTAAATCTGGCAATGGAAGTTTGCTTAAGTTTTGAAAATATTGATTTGTGTTATATAAACGCAATGCGTACATTATTTGATTATTCCGGTTATAAAGGGATGATTGGGGGACAGGTTTTAGATATAACGTATGAAAAACAACCTACAAGCGATTTTGAAACATTAATTAAAATTTTTGAGAATAAAACTGCAAAGTTACTTTCTGCGCCACTACTTTGCGCTAGTAATTTAGCAAATAATAAATATCATAGCGAACTTAAGACATACGGGTATTATTTGGGGCTATGTTTTCAAGTCGTAGACGATATTATGGACGTTGAAGGCACGCTTGATTCAATTGGTAAAACCCCCTTAAAAGACCAAAATACCGATAAACTTACGTCTGTTAAGATATTGGGTATTAATGGCGCAAAACATATTGCAAAAGAATATTATCTAAAGGCTGTTGATGCAATTTCAAGTATTCCAAACAACGAATTTTTACTTGGTTTTGCTCAAAAATTATTTTTAAGAAAAAAATGATTAGGTTAGATGAGTATCTGTTTGTTAAAGGTTATTTTGATTCAAGAACTAAGTCAAAACAAGCCGTTAAAAGAAAGGAAATTTATATTAACGGAAAATTGATTGACAAACCGTCGGCACTTATTGCAGATAACGATTGCAACGTTGAAGTTCGTGCTCTAAAAAGTTTTGTTTCTCTTGGGGGATATAAACTTGATAAAGCGTTAAATGACTTTGATTATTCGGTTTTTGGTTTAATTTGTGCCGATATTGGCGCAAGTACGGGTGGTTTTACAGATTGTTTGTTGCAAAACGGTGCTTCTAAAGTATATTCAGTAGATTTAAATGACCAGTTACTTCATACCACTCTTAAAGAAAACCCACGTGTTTTTGAAGTTGTTGCCAACGCTAAAGATTTACACGTAAATAGTTTTGATAGTAAGATAGATTTGCTTACTTGTGACTTAAGTTTTATCTCAGCAAAAAGTGTTATGGGTGTTTTTAGCAATCTATTAGATTACGGCAAACATCTAATTTTACTTGTTAAACCGCAGTTTGAAAACGATACTAAAATCAAACTTAAAAACGGAATAGTTAGGGACGGGAAGATAAGGGAACAGGCTTGCCGAAAGGTTATTGATTGTGCTATTGAAAACAATTTCAACCCGCTTAATATTACAACCGCACCTTTATATAAAGATAAAAACGCTGAATATCTTGTCCTTTTTGAAAAGGATAGTGAAAAGATAAGTTCTGAAATACTTTCAAAATTTTATAATTTTATTCATAAATTAACGAATAATAATTGATATTATTCGTTTTTTATGTTATATTGAAAATAAGGTGATTTTATGGTTATAGATATTTACGTAAATAAGGCAAAAGACCCTGATAAGTCTTGGCTTAATAAGTTTATGCTCGTTGCCGAGACTCACGGCATAGAATATCGCATTATAGATGATGACGATTTAAAGTCTGAAAGTCAGTCTGATGCGTTGTTTGTTATTGGTGGCGACGGAACGATACTTAATTTAACCGAATATGCAAGCAAAAACAACTTGCCGATAGTAGGTTTTAATGCGGGTAAACTAGGCTTTTTAACTGAGTTTGAGTTAAGTGATATTGAACAAGCCTTTTTACTTTTTAAAAACGGCAAACTTAAACCCGATTATCGTGCTACGATACTAATGTACGTTAATAAAACTAAATTCTACGCATTAAACGACGCAGTTATTCAACGTATTCGCATTGAAGAGCGTGGTAATAACGTTACAAATTTAGACGTATATATTGACGATATTTTAGTTGATAAAATTATAGGCGACGGCGTGTGTATTTCAACGCCTACGGGGTCTACTGCCTATTCGTTTTCTGCCGGTGGGGCAATTTTAGCACCAGGGATTAGTGCTTTTTCTATTACCGATATTGCAGGTCACTCGTTTAATCAAAGGCCTATCGTGTATTCGGCGGATTCAATTTGTACGGTAAAGGTTAACGGAAATTGTAAGACGGGGCTATTTATAGACGGAATATTTGCTTGTGAAGTATTCCCTGAAGATGAATTAACCATTTCAACTTCTTCAAGTCCCGTAATGTTTTTACGAAAAGAAGGGTTTAATTTTTATAAAAGATTATACGACAAATTAAAAAATAGAAGCGGTATTTAATATGACGAAAAAAGAAAGGCAACAATTAATTTTATCTTTAATAGAAGAAAATGAAATTAGCACGCAGGAAGAACTAACGTTAAAGATAAATCAAGCAGGTAAGAATATATCTCAAGCAACTATTTCTAGAGATATTAAGGAACTAAATATTATTAAAAGTGACGGTAAAGGCGTAAAATCTAAGTACGTTAGGTTTTCTGCACAACAGCTTAATAGTAAGTCAGTTGACTTATTTAAGTCTATTACCGTTTCAATATCATACGTTAATAATCTTATTGTTATAAAGACATTAAGTGGTCACGGCGGAGCGGCAGCGTCCGTTATTGATGGTATGAATTTTCCACAGGTTATGGGCACTATTGCTGGTGATGATACTATTTTGGTTATTACTCACAGTGAAAACGAAGCACAAATGATTGTTAAAAGTTTAAGGGTTATCTAATGTTAGAAAAACTTGTTATCAAGAACGTAGCGCTTATTGATAGCGTTGAAATTGACTTTGGCAAAGGCTTAAACGTTTTATCTGGGGAAACTGGCTCTGGAAAATCGGTTATTATAGAGGCTTTAAATTTTGTTTTAGGTGCTAAAGCTGAAAAATCTCTAATTAAAAGCGGTCAAAACGAATGTAGTGTTTTGGCAACTTTTTCAGTTGACGTTAATAATTTAACCGAAGTTTTTGATAGTTTAGGGGTTGAACCTGACGAAACTGTAATCATATCAAGAAAGTTTAATATAGACGGTAAATCTATTGTTAGAGTAAACGGAACAACCATTAACGTTTCTATGCTTAAAAAATTAAGCGCTATTCTTGTTGACGTTCATGGTCAAAGTGAACATTTTGAGTTGTTGAGCACTTCAAATCAACTTAAACTTTTAGATAAGATATGCTATAACGATATTAAAGAGGTAAAAAATACATTAAAAGATTTATATTCTGAGTATAAAGGCATTAACTCGCAGATTAACACTCTTGGCGGTGATGAAAGTCAACGTCTTATTAGATTAGACGTCTTAAACTATCAAATTAACGAAATCGTGCGTGCAGACTTAAAGCCTAATGAAGAAAAAGAACTTATTGAATTAAGGTCAAAACTTCAAAATCAAGAAAAGATTTCAAATGCGCTAAATGGTGCGTACTCAGCATTTTCTGATGACGGTGGTATTTTAGACGTTTTAGGTAACGTCAATCGATTAATTTTAAGCATCAGCAACCTAACTGAAGAGTTTTCTTCTTTATCCGATAGAATTGCAACGTTGTATTCTGAGTGTGATGATTTTGCCTCAACCATCTGCGATGCAAATTCTAATAATGAAGATTTTATTAACGTAAACCCTGATGACGTAGAAGCAAGACTTAGCATAATAAAAAACATAAAAAGAAAATACGGCGATTCTTATGAGGATATACTTGCTTTTTTAGAAAACGCCAAAATTGAAAAAGACAAGCTTGATAATTTTAACGATTTATACGCTGAACTACTATCTAAGAAGTCAAAAATAGAAAAGGAATTATATAATAATTATTGTGTTTTATCAAAAACTCGAAAAAATAGTGCTATAAACTTTTCTAAAAGTGTATTATCTGAACTACGTGAACTTGGTATGGATAAGGCGGAGTTTGACATATTGTTTAACGATACGCCAAATATTGAGGATTGCAAATTTGATTCTGCTAACGGATTTGATAACGTACAGTTTTTATTTTCGGCAAATCCCGGCGAACCCCTTAAGCCAATGGATAAGATTATTAGTGGTGGTGAAATGAGCAGGTTTATGCTTTCTATTAAAGCACAGTCTTCTAAGTTCAACGAGCAAAAAACTTTTATTTTTGATGAAATTGATGCGGGTATAAGTGGTATGGTTGCAAAAACGGTTGCAAATAAGTTTGCTAAGATTTCTGCAAACACTCAACTTATAGCTATCACACATTTACCTCAAATTTCTTCGATGGCAGACGTAAACTTGTTAATAGAGAAAAATTCTACTGGTGACAGTGCAATTACTACCGTAAAAAGACTTACTTCAATACAAAAGGTTGAAGAAATCGTTAGATTAATTGGTGGCGAAATTAATAGTGAAAGTGCTATAAAACACGCAACTGAAATGATTGATAATGCTAACGAATATAAAAAATCCTTAAACTAAATATAATAATTTTCACAAAAAAGTCGCCTTAGGGCGATTTTTTTTCGTATAAATTTTTAAATTTGATGCAATCTAACAAAGGTAGGGGTGTATATGCGTAAAATAAAAAAATTATTAATTACTATATTATTATTGGTTTTGTCAGTAGTAACATTAAACGGCTATACGGCATACGCATCTGACGATACAATTTATTTAGGTGGAATACCGGCAGGGTTTTCACTTTACACAAAAGGTGCGTTCGTAATTGGGCTGTGTGACGTAGTTGGTAAAAATGATATATATTCACCTTCTAAGGATGGTGGAATTTGCGTTGGTGACTATATAATGTCTATTGATGGGATATCAACCAACAATGCTTTAGATATAGAAAATGCAATTAAAGGAAAAAATGAAATTGAAGTAATATTAAATAGAAAAGGTGAAAATATTGTAAAAAAAATTAAACTTGCTAAAGACAATAGTGGTGTCAACAAGTTAGGTGTTTTCATAAGAGATGGGATAAACGGCATAGGAACTGTAACGTTTATTAAAAACAATAAAATAGCAACACTTGGTCATCCTGTTTTAACTGAAAATTCTGAGATTGTAGAAGTAATAGGTGGATGCATATATAATTGTTCAATTTCAGGTTGTGTAAAAGGACAAAAGGGTGAACCCGGGGAACTTCATGGAATTTATTTAAGAAAGAACAAGATTGCTGAAATAGAAAAAAATGAGATTTATGGCGTTTATGGCGTTATTGATAAACAATTCGATTTAGCTAATCATAAAAAAATTGAAACTGCCGAAGCTGTAATGGGTAATGCAAAAGTATATTGCACCGTTGATGGTGATAGTCCAAAAGAATATGATATATCAATTATAAAGGCAAGTAATTCTTTTGAGAAAGATTCAAAAAATTTAGTAATAAAAATTAATGATAAGCAACTTCTATCAATAACGGGTGGAATAGTTCAAGGCATGTCAGGCTCACCGATATTGCAAAATGGCAAACTTGTCGGTGCAATTACACACGTGTTTGTTAATGACCCAACACGTGGTTACGGCATACAAATCGATAAAATGCTAAACGCCTTATAAATACAAATATAATCACACTAAAATATGTGTGACATAATGAATAATTTATATTAAAATACAGAAAATATTTTTATACGGAGGTATGTATGAAAAATAAATTTTCTGTATTTTTTTTGGCAATAATTATGTTGTTAGGCTGTGGAATATTTTTAAGACCTAAAAAGGCATTTGCTGAAGATATGCAATTAGATATTAAAAGCAAATCAGCTTATCTAATGAATTACGATACTGGAACGGTTATATATAAAAAAGATGAAGATAAAAGACTACCTATTGCAAGTATGACTAAAATTATGACTTTACTATTATGCTTTGAACATATTGATAGTGGTACACTTAATTTTGACGACCAAGTTTGCGTAAGTCAAACTGCAGAGTCTATGGGAGGCTCACAAGTATTTTTAGAAGCAAATGCAAATTATTTTGTAAATGATTTAATTAAAAGCATAGTTGTTGCTTCTGCAAACGACTCGTGCGTTGCACTGGCTGAACACTTGTGTGGTTCAGAATCATCTTTTGTTGATAAAATGAATGAAAGGGCACAAGAATTGGGTATGTCTAACACTAATTTTGAAAATTGTACGGGGCTTCCAAGAGTAAATCATTATTCATCTGCTAAAGACGTTGCCATTATGTTTAGCCAATTACTAAAGCATAAGGAATATTTTAACTATTCAACGATTTGGATGGATAAAATTAGTCATCCTAAAGAGAGATATACTGAAATATCAAACACAAATAAACTAATTAAATTCTACAGTGGGTGCGATAGCGGAAAAACGGGTTACACTTCTGAGTCGGGGCACTGTCTTGCTGCTTCTGCAGTTAGAAATGGTATGAGAATAATTAGCGTTGTAATTAGTTCACCAGACAGTAAAACAAGATTTAAGGAAGTTTCTTCAATGTTTAATTACTCATTTGCTAATTATGATTTAAAAAAGGTAATAAATTGTGATGATAAACTTGATTTAACCGCTAAAGTTATTTGTGGCAAGTCTGACGTGATTAACCTGAAAACTGATAGGAACTTTTACGTTTTTACTCAAAAAAACCAAAAACGTAGCTTTGAATATGATTTTAATATAATCGACGCAATAAAAGCGCCAGTAGTAGCAAATCAGGTTGTTGGGCAGTTAAGAATCTTTGAAAATGGTATTTGCATTGACACCTTAAACGTTTTAGCATTTGAGAACGTAGATAAATTGTCTTATTTAGACTCACTTACTAATTGTATTAACAACTGGGCTATTTAAGTATTATAATCAATGTTTATAAGGGTTATTATTTAATTAATAATCTTTAAGGTTGACTAAAACACTTCTTTTTGATAAAATTATAAAAAAAGATAAAGGTGTTTTATGAACTCAAGAGAAACCTTAATGTCCAATCAAGATGGAATTTTAAATATAGGCGGAGTTAGCGTATTAAACTTAGTTAAAAATTTCGGGACTCCGCTTTACGTTTTAGACGTTAAACACGTTGAAGATATGTGTTTTGCTTTTACCGATTCATTGAAGAAATTTTATGGAGACGGTTACGTTTCTTATGCCTCAAAAGCTTTTTGTTGTAAAGAAATTTATCGAATAATTGATAAATTCGGTATGCATGCCGACGTTGTTTCATTTGGTGAGCTTTATACGGCAATATCTGCAGGATTTTCATCTGAAAATATAACTTTTCACGGCAATAATAAAACGGCTTTAGAACTTAATTACGCCGTTGAGAACAACGTTAAAACTATTGTAATTGATTCTTTATCTGAAATTGATGAACTTGATATAATTTGTAAGGCAAATGATAAAATTCAAAACGTTTTAATTAGGGTAAACCCCGGTATTGAGGCACATACACATCATTATATTCAAACGTCAAAAACCGACTCAAAATTTGGTTTTGCCATTTCTAACGGTGATGCGCTGTGCGCTATTAAGCAAGTCTTATCGAAAGATAACCTTAGGTTAAGTGGCTTACATTGTCATATAGGCTCGCAGATTTTTGAAAAGAAATCATTTATTTTAGCTGTTGAAAAAATGACTGATTTTTATGCTGATATTAAAAATATTTTAGGGTATAGTTTTGCCACGTTAAATATTGGTGGTGGGTTTGGAATATATTATTCTGGCGACGATTTGAAATTAAAGCCGTATGATTACGCTGAATACGTTAAAATTATTTGTGACACTTTATCCGACTGTGTTCATAAAAAGGGCATAATTAAGCCAGCACTGATTTTAGAACCGGGACGCTCGATTGTTGGCGAGGCAGGCGTAACTTTATACACGGTTGGCAACGTTAAAGAAATAGCTGGTATTAAAAATTACGTTGCAATAGACGGTGGTATGTTTGAAAATCCTAGATTCGCTCTTTACCAAGCAAAATATTCTGTTGAAAACGCTCTTAAAATGAACGAAAGCAAGATAATAAAATATTCTATTGCAGGTAAGTGTTGTGAAAGTGGCGACCTGATTGCAGAAGACGTGATGCTTCCCGAAACAAAAAAAGGTGATATTTTGGCCGTATTATCGACGGGTGCATATAATTTCTCAATGGCAAGTAATTATAACAGAAATTTTATTCCGCCAGTTGTTGCCGTTAAAAATGGCGAAAGCAGAATAATTGTTAAAGGTCAAACCCCTGAAGATATTATTAGAAACGATTTATAAAATTAACGCCGTATATTTACGGCGTTTTTTATTTTAATTTTAAAATGTTCTTGCGTTTTTTCGCTTTATAATATATAATTATAAATAGTTATTTTTAAGGAGATTTCTTTTGGCAGAGTTTGAATCGGTTGTCGATTATTCCACAAAACTTGATAATTTTGACGGACCACTTGATTTATTGCTTCACTTAATAAAAGAAGCCAAAATCGAGATTAAAGATATTTTCGTTTCACAAGTTACCGAACAGTTTTTATTATATATGGAAGGCTTATCAATTCTTGACGTTGATAAAGCTAGCGAATATCTTACAATGGCGGCAACTTTACTTGAGATAAAGTCTAAATCTATTCTTCCTAAGGAAGAAATTTTAGATGAAGATTATATAGATGAGGGGCTTCTGCTTCAACAAAAACTAGAAGAATATAAATTGCTTAAAGAAGCAAGTGAAAAACTTAAAGAGCAAGAAAACGTTTTAAGATTTTATAAAGAACCTGACAAAAGTGTTGGTGACGTTAAAATCGTATATACCGATTTTAATTTAGATGGGCTTATTAATGCTTTTTCTAAACTTTTGATGCGTGTTGATGATAAAAAGCGTCAACAAAACATCCTTAAAGAAATTCCAAAAGAAGTTTTTACCGTTAAGGATAAGGTTGAAACTTTAAGAAGTATTTTACTTGATAGGCAGTCGGTTAGTTTTTTTGAAACTTTTAGTGAACACTATACTAAAAATGAATTGATTACAACCTTTCAAGCACTTTTAGAGTTGCTTAAACTTCAATACGTTACCGTAGAGCAGAACGACGTTTTTGATGACATAACCATAACATTAAGGGAAGATAGAAATGAAGAACTTGGCGAAATTGACGAATATAATTGAATCAATACTTTTTGTTTCCGGTGTGCAAGTTGCAATTTCAGATATTTCTGAAAAGTTGGGTGTAACCGATAAAGAAGTAAACGAAGCCTATGAAGTTTTAAAAGAAAAATATTCAGGCGACAGTGGTTTGCATATTTTAAAATTTAATAAAAAACTTCAGTTTTGTTCCAATCCTAATTACGCTGAACAAGTTAGTAGCGTATTAAATCCTATTAAAGAACGTGAACTTTCAAGGGCGCTTTTAGAAGTTGCTGCAATAATTGCTTATAAACAGCCCGTTACAAGAATAGACTTAGCTGAAATTAGGGGTGGCAATAGCGAATATGCCGTTCAAAAACTTTTAGAACTTGGCATGATTGAACCTGTTGGCAGAAAAGACGCCGTTGGTAAGCCTGTAATGTTCGGCACTACGGATACGTTTTTGAAGCGTTTCCAAATATCGTCGTTAGATGAATTACCCGACTATGAAGAATTAATAAATAAAATTGCGTTAATTCATGCCGATAAAAAAGAAGACGAGTATCTATATAGTAAGGACATTTACGTTGATGAAAGTGAGCAGGTCGCAGTCACTGACGACGCATATGAAAAAAACATTGAGGATTTTGATTTGCCCGATATTGATGAAGAAGAATTGCCCGATTTTTTACAAGGCGAACAAGTTGAAAAAATTTAATTTAATAATTTAATAAATTTAAAAATAGAAGCGGATGCTTATTGCATCCGCTTTTTGTATAAACACAATTATAATGCAGATATTAACTATAGTGTTATGGCTATTTTTTACTGCAATTATATTTATCTTTCCAATATTAATAGATTTTGAATTGGAATTTATTAAAGAAAATAAAAT
>JAZQKH010000035.1:0-10687 GCA_045542055.1 Christensenellaceae bacterium
TACCGCAAAAATAAATTTGTTTTATTATTTAACATTTTGCAATCTTTTTTTAAATTATTAAACAAAAAATCGCAATAAAAATCATAACATTTAGAACCAGTAATGTGTAAAGTTTCTAACGTTAACTCGAAACTTTGCTTATATCGAACAAACAATTCATCTAAAACATCGTTTTTCTTATAATCTTGCATAAATTATCCCTTTAATGCTTTTGGTTTTTCGTCGTCATAGACGTCTAAAAACCTAATGTAATCTTCTTTAGTTCCCCCAAAATCAAAACCGTAATTTAAATCGAAATCATCATCAAAATGTCCGTCATAAAATTTGGGTTCACAGTTCGTTGAATCATATAAATCAAAAACGTTAACGTTGCCTACAACATTACTTTCTACAAAAGTAGCTCGGTCTTGTCTTCCAGAAGACAAATAACGCTCTAATAAGCCATCGTTTTCAATAATACGTATTTTCCACGTAACACTTTCAAAACGTCCATTAACGTTCTCTTTGACGTTTAATTTGCATATTTCAACAAAATTAGCAAGCGCACGGATATTTATATCAATTAAACCCGGTCTTTGCGTATCCATTAAAATATTTATATTATTGTGTCCGTGCTGTTCGTAAAACCTTGATTGCCAATCTTTGAAAGTTTTATATGCACGGCTGTTATAATATTTCTGCGCTTCCATAATACCAATCGTTTCATACGGTAGCGTAAAATGCGTTTTTACTTCATCATTAGCAAAGCCTAATCTAAACGGGTTTATAATTCGAGCTTCTCGCCGTCTATACCCTTGCTTTGAGAACTTAATTTCAAAATTTGCACTTACTGCGTGCTGTGGCACGGTCAAATTAAAACCGTTCTCGTTTTTATATCTAATTGACTGTTGCATCATCCTATTACGCTCGAAGTCGTACGCAACGTTGTTTAGCCAATTAACCATAAACGCCGTTTTGCCTATTCTTGGTGGTCCGAATATTATCGTAATCATTTTTAGATATCTCGATAATCAGAGCTTCGCTCCGGGTATTCCCCACCGTACGTTTCGTAATAAGCGTAAGAACCCGGTATAACTGCGCCACAAATCTCGCAATAACCTTGTCCGTCATCGTGAGCACTACAGCAGTGCTCATCGTAACCGCATATTTCATCGTAATCTAAATTTTTTTCGTTTTTTTTCATTTTTTTGCATTTCCCGTTGACTTTTTCGTTTGAATTGCATATAATATTATTAGGTTGCAACTTTTGTTTGCAACATGCGCCTACACTAGTTAGGGCACTGCTCACATATTTATGTGAGCTTTTATTTTTTGTATCTATTTCTAAATTTGTCAATTTTAATTTTATATTGAGCACCTTCTCTTGAAGATGCTATTTTTTTACGAATAAATTTCACGTTATCCTTTGACAAGTCCATATTTTTATGATTTTGATTGATATTTTCTCCAATCTTCAATGGACCACCATTTACGTCTTCAATTTCTACAAAATGCTTAAAATAAGACTTGCCGTCTTGATAGAATTTTAACTGTGTTGTGTTGGGTTTTTTTGTAGTCAATCTTACAAGCGCCAAATCTTCACCATTTGTTTCTATTACTACATGAGTTCTTTTTTCATTAGGCTTATTTGAGCGCTTGTTTATATGACTATTTTTCACCATCACTGTTCTTCCCGCAGGAACTTTTAGAATTATTTCTTTTTTTTTACTACCTTTTTAGTCGAACTACGAACCGTCTTCTTGCCCTTATTCTGACTGACGGGCTTTAAATTGGTTTTTTTAGTAGACGTTGCAGTCGGCTTCTTTGACGACGTTGTTTTGGTAGACTTTTTAGCAATAGTTCTCTTTGCCGGTGTTTTTGCCACCGGCTTTTTTGATACCGTTTTCTTTGCCACCGGCTTTTTAACTGCCGGTTTTTTTGTTGACTTTGTTCTTTTTGTAGTTTTTTTAGTTGCCATTTGTTACCCCTTTAATTTTTTATTAAGGCTGTCCCTTTTAATGCTATCAGAGAACGCCTTTTTATAACCTTTTGTAGCAGAAGCCTTAACGCCTTTGCCTTTTGGCAGTACGTTGTAATCTCTTGCGCCGGAATTATAACCAGTCTTTTGTGCTAACGTTACGTTCTTTTTATATTCCTTGTAACTCTCTTTTGCCGAACGTATTTTAGCTTGCATTTTTTTCTTAGCTTCTGAAATTTGTTCTTTTGCCGTTTTAGTCGGCTTAGCTTTAGAATTAGCTTGTGCTGTTGCCATATTTTGCCCCCTTTAATTTTTTTTCTTAATTGCTATCATCGTAAAAACGATAAAAACCACAAACGCAACTATTACTAAATACAGCGTGGGTTGAACCCAAACTGCCAAAAAGTCGTATGCGCCTGCATAGTGCTTAATTGTAACGTGGAAAATTAACGCAATAAGCGTTAGAATAAACGAAATAAACATATTTTTACACCTTTTTAACTATGTAATAAACTACAACTACTGCAAGCAAGCCAACCGTTATAAAGCACGCAACCGGTAACCAAGCCGGCATTGTGTTGTTTGGTGGTGGCGTTCCATCGTGTACTACATCGATGGGCGACATTATAACCGGAATAACAGTAAGCTTGTCGGCATCCTTAAAAGTAACGTCGATTATATCGAAGTCTAAATTAACAGTTTGTTTGAAAGCATACGAATCTCTTGTAACAACTGGGTCACCCCAAACACTGACGCTAATATCCATAACCAAAACCGGTTGAGAAGTATAATCACTCATCATATATCTAAAAAGATAGATATTGTTGTTAACGTAATTAGCGTTATAAAATTTTTCAAAATCTTCGTAATCTGACTGTGCAATAAAATACTTAGAACAAACGGCTTCTTTCCCGCCGGTCAAATTCTCAACCTTTTCTAAAGCAGAAATGCCGTCAAACGTCGATGAGTGCACCGTATGCGTGCCCCAGAGTTTTTGCCACCAAGCTTGCTCTATTTTCTGACTTGTTAGCGGTCTACCGTTATCGGTAATAAAATCATCTGAAGTTAAATTTACTTCGGTAAACGCATCGTCTACGCTTTCAAATAAAGACTTCATATATTTACCATATACCAACTCGCTATGACTGTTGGAAGAAACATTTTTTAATAAATCAACAATTTCTTCAGATTGTACTACGTAGTTGTCTACTGCTTGACCGTTTGTATAAAAAGCTGAAGAAATAGCGTTTACTCTCTCCATGGACAACGTTTGACCTTCAAAGTTGGGTACCCCAATCACGTTATAAGTCCATCCTAACTCATAGGTGGGGGGAGAAAATGGTGCTTCCTCATTACTCTTAAGAACGTGATAAAACCCGTATAAAAGGTCGGTAGAGTCGTAGACGTATTTACCCAAGAACGGTAAAAGGGCATCAACTACTTCTTTACTATCTGAAACTACCGCCGGATTCAAAACCGCATTAAGCCACGTTGCGTGCACGGCGTACATTTCGCCATACTTTGCAATAAGCTTCTTAGGAACGGCAAAATAAACGCTGTGCAAACTATCTTGCGTGAAATCGTTTTTACCGTTCGTGCCGTCCGGCCTATAAAACGTAGTGTGCACGTCTAATTTAAGCGTTTCTAAATCGTTCTTTATAAATGTTAACGTAGACTCGTTAGCAAGACCGGGTCCGTAACCGGCGCAATAGCCCGAATATTTATACGTTCCACCAACGGTAAACTCAGTTGCGTTATATTCCCCGGCAATTAGTAACTCAAAGCCAGAAACGTCATAAACACGCTCAGTTGAGTTTAGGCTGTCTAAAATTGATTGCCTTTGCACGTCGGATAGTTCAATCTTAAATTTATAAAACAAACCATTAAAATCCGCTTCTAAAGACTTGTTTAAGAATTTTAAACCGTACTTTTTGTAACCCTTATCGGCTACACGTAATTGGATTGAGTTTAGTTCACTCTCATCGGAAAAGGAAAGCCCTTTCGGGTTGTATACGTAAACGTAGAGCCCGTAGTTGTCTTGCATATCTGAATAGAAAGAATAGCAATACTCAACCAAGGCGATAATCTGCGTGCTTTTGGATTCATCAAAATTATAATCTGTCAAAGAGAACGCCTTACCGTCTATTGTCATACCCGAAAGGTCATCTAATACGTTCGTTTCTTCGTAGGTTATATCTTCCGCAAAAGTTGCACCAGCGTTGGATATAACCGACAACGAAGAAACAATACAAAGGAGAAGTGACATAAAAACCAAAAAAGGTTTTATAACTAATTTTTTCATATTAAAAAATAATCTCACTGTAATTAAGTTTTATCGTTAACGCATCCGTTACAAAAAAATTAAAGCTCAACGTACTTTCTCCAGCTGTAACGGTAACCGTAAAGTAACACAAACTTTCATCTACGTTACCTAAGTCTAACGTCGCACCCGGATAAAGCGTTTGCATAAACTTTTCTAAACTAAAAGAGTCAAACGTAATTACGAAATGGTCTAAATTATGCTTTAAGTTAAAATGCTTCGTAACGTCGCCTAAGGTCGAATATTCAACTTCAGCGCCGTCTTTTGTAAACGTTGCATCCAAGTTATGATTAAAAGAAACGTTTACAACGTAACCGACTTTGTTAACGTAAAACTTGTGTTGAGCAGAACGATACAAGGGCACTGCGCTATTTTCTTGTATATCGTTATCTAAATATCTAATAGATAACGTCTGGTGGACGTTCCCTTGGGGCTTGTCCTTGTTAACCTTTAAGGACCAAACCCCAATTATAGAAACGCATATTACAAGAAGAAAGATAAATGTTGTAAGTATTTTTTTAACCATAAACTAAAACCAAACTAATTAAAATACTAAGTTGGAATCATTAACTGAAATTGACTCAACTTTTAACGATGGGAATAATTTATCACTTTCAAAACCAACGTGGAAATAGAAATCGTTGTCGCCTACTTCGATTATAAAAATCATTTGACCGGGTTCTTCTAAAGCTTCTGAAGAGTACGTTATAGCCTCTAAAAACAAATTGTAAATTTCAACCATTTCATCGGTTAGTTCTTCCGTTTCCGGTTCGCCAATCGCCCAATACGTAGCGTTTAGTAAAGTGTTTGAGGTTTCTTCGCCAAAGAAAAAGGATGACATAATAGTTTCTGCGCCAAATATGTTAATTGCTACGTCATCAGTTAAGGTTGCATTGTTTACAAGAGTCAACATACCACTGGAAACGCTAAAACCACGCTCGCTAAGCGCTTGCTTAAATCCTTCAGTTAATAAGCACTTCACGGAATATGTAGCTGGAACTTCACACGAGCCTTCAGTAAAGGTCAAGCTATTAAAACAACAATATAAACCACCCCACGGGTCGTCTAAGTGGTAAAAACTTGAGCCCTTATATTCATTATCGTTTGCTTTTAAAGTCTGAGTAGAAATAACTGAACTGTAACCAGAACCTTTAAAAGAAACCGAAATTTCTTCTAAACGTGGCTTAAAATCACAAAAACAAGAAGCCGACACCGAAGCGTCTCTCGTATAAACGGCGTTGATTTTAACTTGCTCGCAAAACGGTTGCAAACACTCAACGATAGCCGTTAAGTTGTCGGTATATTCTGAAACAGTAACGTAATCTTCTACTTTCTTACCGATTGCCCACGTAGAATTTGGATTAACAAACTCTGCCGACCAATCAAGCGTTACTATGCTGGCTAAATTAGCCGGTGTTACTGCAACCGTAACGTATTTAGCAGATACAGCGTAATCAGAAACGTTATACGTTGCGTAATCGCTTGGGTTAATTGTTTCAGAATACATACTTAAACCGTTTTTTGGAACTGTACCGTTAATATGCGACGGTACTTTGTTTTGTTGCGCAACGTTAGAGTTAGAAGTTGCCGATTGTGAACAACCAACAAAACTAAAAACTGAAACTAAGCACAAAAACAACGAACAGATGCTTAAAAAAAACTTTTTCATAGAATCTCCTAAAAAATATAATTTTTTATTATATTAAAAGCTTGCACCCCAGAGTAAACCCCCATATAAAGCACGTAAATACCACAAAGCAGTACTACACAGCATAGTAAAAATAAGCCTACGGTTAAAAAAGCTAATAATAAATTCCTAAGATGTGTCATAATTACAATTTCCTTAATATCGAGCCGAACCACGAATTTGAGCCGAACCACGTTGCAATTTGTTCATAGAGTGAAACGTTATTTATAGCGCTTGCCATAACAGCAACTAAAGCGAATAATGCTATAAACACTAAAACACTAAGGACAAACCAAAGCAACGATTTCAAAAAATACATATTTACCCCCTTTTATCTCATTAAGTTTTTTCCCGTAGTTTTCCCCGGTAGACTGCTCCGGGGAACACGGAGAAAGTATGAAAATACTAAAAACTCTTTACGGAGTTTTTGCCAAAATAAAACTTCTTTGCCCTTAAGCGCTCTCCCCCGGACCAACCGGGGGATGCTCTTAAGATAGAAGAAATAATGAAAAAACCCTTAAAAGGCTTTTTGTCTAATTGATAGGCTTGACTATTTTCTTTGATTTCCTTTCAAATAAAAGTCGTATTTATTGCCTATAACCTTGCCCTTGCTTACGTCGTACATACCGAACGGCAAAAGGCAATCTTTAATGCCAAGCATAAACGATGCACTTTGTTCGCTGTAATAAACGGTAAGCGTTTCTTTAACCGTCTTATCGCCGAACTTATGCTCAAACTCAATAACGTCGCCGTCAAAAATCATCGTTTTATCTTTGTCAAACTTTCCGGTCGCTTGGCACAACGTTTCAAGTTCAATGTCAAAATAGTCTTCTTCAGTTTCAATGGCTATAATCTCATTGCCTTTGTACATATACGCCGGCAAACCTATAACCCACTTGCTAACGTCTATATGGTCAGTGGTAATTGCTTTGTAAAGGTCCTTTGTTTGTTTCATCCTAATTCTCCCGATATTTTTTCGTTAATTTCAGCAACGCTCTCTGCAACAAATATATTCTCGCCTATCGCTTCTCTCACGTAACGTGAAGCTTCTAATAAAACTAAACTGCCACTATTTTTCAACTCTAAAACCATAGCAATATCTCTTGTGCTTAATAGAATCTTCACTGAAAAGCTTATTTTACGCACCGTGTAGTTTCGATTAAGCGACACAAACGGATGATAGCAATGAGTCTTTTTAATTTTTTCTACCAGCTCATCAAAACTTTCTTTTGCAAAAATCCATAAAGGCGTTTTCGCATCCGCATAGCCCGTGTCTTTCACAACAATTAACACACCGGGTTCGTTTGATAATTCTTCAACGGCTAATATCTTTTCAGCATTAACAACTATTTTTTTGTAAATATCTGGGTTTCTTCTGCTTAAATTTGTAACTGTAATAAAAATGCTCACTTAAAATTTCTCCCTAAAAGAAAGGCTCACAGTACCCCACTGCAAGCCTAACTTATCGAGTATATACAAACGTTTTTACACGTAGGTATCAATTTGTAGTCGGCTGGGGTAAAAACCGTTTTTCTTAAAGCTTCTCCACCCGATTAAAAGATTTCGGGTGGAATTACTTTAAGAAATTGATGGTACTATCGAAAAACCGTAAACGGTTTAACGTCAAATTTATATCTCTAAATCAACTTCATCTAACGTAGACGGACTGAATAACTGACTTAAAATAAGTTGCTTTTGGTTTTTGTTTACTATTTCAGTCATAACCAAGCTGGAAGCAATCTCATCTGAAATTTCAAGTTCTTTAGCAACCGCCTTAACGTAATCATCTATCGAATCAGATAAAACCTTGTTTTTTTCTTTAAGCCTTAACAAAATCTCTTTTGCTTTTTCTTTCATATCGTACCATCCTTTTTTTACAATCACACTTTCGTGTGTTTACTTCGTTAATTGACTTTTACACCTAAATTTTGGTATAATTAATTATTATTTTTATGGAGAAAAGTCTAATGTTTATCGAAATTTTAATATCAGTTTTTTTTAACGTTCTATCCTTTCTCTTCGGTGTTTTTTGTGCTGAAAGAAAATATAAGGCTCAACTCAAGAAAAACTTTACCGACATTTTTTTAAGCCGTATTGATGAAAGCGAGTGTTCAAATAAAAGCTACCGACTTGTGTTTTGCGAAGAAACGGAAAAGTTGTTTTTGCTTATTCGTTTATGTGCAATGAATCAATCTCAAACTGATGGGGCGATTCACAACCCTAAACTTTTTTATTCGGGCTCTTACATATCACCCATATCAAATGTTGAAATTTACCATCTATCCGCAAAAACTAAAACGATGATAGAAACCTTTTTTAATTCTACCGAATATTTTGAAAAGGACTTCTCTATACCCAAAGAGCAAAGACGGCACATTGGCTTAATGTTCAGTTTAGACAACTATCTTCCTTTCTCTTCTCTTTCTACAATTCCTATGAAGTTAAGTTACGAACAGTTTCACAATAGAACTATAGAACGAGAACTATTGTTTAGCGTAGATTTATTTAACTTTTCAAACCAATCCGAATTCGAAGCTTTTAGGACTTTTCAAGAACGTCAAAAAACAAATGACAAACAACTTGGTAAAAGTTGTGAAAAGAAAATCGAAAGTTTATTTAGATAAATCTTTTTTTCCTTTCACTTCCCTTTCTTTGGCTTCCTTAAGCCTTAGTTCTCGCATCTGAAGTGCTTTTTCATATTCTTTGCCTTTTTTAAAACCTAAGTTGTATGCAGCTATAGTAGCAACAAAAACCAAAATCGAAGAAATTGCAATTAAAATCCAATCCATAAATAATACCATCCTTTTTGATTGTGCAAGTTTCTTGCACTTTTATTTTAAAATAATGCAAATTTTTTGCATTGTCAAGTATTTTGTGCAAAATTTTTGTACAATTTTTTAAAAAAAGGGAAATTTTTATGAAATTTAGTGAAATTTTTACCGAATTAAGAAAAATTCACGGTCTAACACAACAAGATTTGTCTTCAAAACTTGGCTACGCAAAAAATTCTATTTGTGCTTGGGAAAAAGGTAGAGCACAACCAAACTTTGAAACTCTTATAAAAATTGCAAAAATTTTTAGCGTGTCAATAGACTACCTTTTAGGTCTTGAAGATGACCTTGGCAACGTTGTTATAAACACCGGCGCAGCGCCGAGCTTAGAGCCGGCTGAAGAACAGCTTATTAAAAACTACCGCAGATTAAACTACCACCAGCAAGAAGCAATTAGCCTACAAGCCAAGATTATGGCTGACAAGAATTTTGAAGTAATAAAAAAATAACTCGTTTTAGCAAAACGAGTTAAATTAGTATTAAGAAATAAGGCGGTTTTTAGTGTACAATACCAACTAAAATTTACTTTTAGGATGGTATGCTTATGAAAGAAGAAATCAATAAACTGCTTGGCTACGTTGCAGAAATAGCAACGTTCTTGACCAAAGTGCAACGTTGGGCACACGAAAACGACGTTAAAAGCGAAATTTCTGAAACCGTTGAGAAATATCTTAACGGTTTTTCATTTACCAAAACACCGGCGCCGATGCGCCCGGCCAAAGCAGATTCGCAATCGAATAGAAAGAAAGACCCAAAACGCAAGGTGTGGACGGACAAGGAGATTGAAAAAATGCCACACTTAAAAAACCTACATTACCGTAAGACGGTTGACGGTATACACCAATTCAGATACCGCCGAAACGGTTACCAACTTTCGTTTAATTCTAAAAACTACGAAGTTGCAAAGAAAAAAGCCTATGATTTTATCAAAGGGCTTAAAGAAAATATACGACGTAATTCAGAAGTGCTTTACGGTAAATCTTTAGACTACGTTGCGCAAGCGTGGTTTGAACTTAAAAAAGCGCACGTAGAACGTGGAACGTACCAATCATACCTTAGCGTATACAAAAACCACGTTGCACCGGTTTTTGGTAAACGTTCGGTAAAAGGAATTTTGCCGATGGACTTGCAACCGTTCTTTGATGAGCTACACAAAAATGCCGGCAAGACGTGTGAAACGACAAAGATTACTTTAGCCGGCATTTTTAAGTACGCTGTTGCAAACCGTCTTTGCCCCACCAACCCAATGGACGGCGTTATTATCGAAAAGCACGTTAGGGTTACGGGTAAAGCCTTAACCAACGAACGCATTGAAACGTTTATTGCAACGATGAAAGCCGATACTTCGATTTATGGGCTTGCTTGCTTAATTATACTTTACACCGGGATACGTGGCTCTGAATTAGAAAGTCTGACGTTCGATTGGGCTAACGGTACGTTCACGGTAAAAAACGCAAAGCTTAAAAAATCACAAAAGGTAAACCCAGAGAACCTTACCAGAACTGTGCCAATCTTTCCGGGCTTATACAAACTTAAGGATAGAATCGAAACTGAGCCGTGGAAGATTAAAGCATCAACGTTGGCGTGCAAGTTCAGAGAGCATTGGTCAGAAAACAGCGTTAAAGACTTGCGCCACACGTTTGCCAGCAAATGTCGTGAAGCCGGCGTTGAAAACGAGCTTGTTAATATCTGGCAAGGGCATACACCGGGCAATAACGTAACGGCGAACGTCTACACGCATTTTTCCTTAGAACACCAGAAGCAAGAAGCAAAAAAAGTAACGAATTACTAATTTTTTAGCCCTTTTTACTTCCCTTTTTTGTGGGAATTTTGCAAAAATTATACGAAAAAAATCTTTAAAAGTGGTCAAAAGGGTATAAAAAAAGAGTGTT
>JAZQKH010000036.1:0-1598 GCA_045542055.1 Christensenellaceae bacterium
AAACGCAAGGCGGATTGCCTTGCGTTTTTAATTTTATCGTTTTATTAAATTATAGCGTTAATCTTTAAGTACGCTTCTTCTAACGATTTAGCGTCGTACTTTTTAAGTAAGTTTGCTTCGGTGTCGTTTTCTACTACCTTGCCCTTATTGATAAAGCATAGCATATCCGAAGTTCTTGCAAGTTCGTCTAACATATGGCTTGATACTATCATCGTAGTCTGTTTTTCGGTCTTAATTTTGTGCAATACGTTTCTTACGTCTATTACCCCTTGCACGTCTAAACCGTTTACAGGCTCGTCTAATAAGAGTATCGGTGGGTTGCCCACTAACGCTAACGCTATGCCTAAGCGTTGCTTCATACCAAGTGAAAACTTGCCTACGCTCTTTTTCCCTACGTCGCCTAAACCTACTAAGTCAAGTAAATCGTATAACTCTTGCTTGTCGCACTTATACCCTATGGCTAATGCCTTGGCTTTAAGGTTATCGTAAGCAGTCATATCGTTAAATAGCCCAGGTTTTTCTATTAATGCACCTATTTGCATTTTTTCTGGGGTAAACTTAAACTCGCCTTGGTTGGCTTTTACTAATCCACACAATATTTTAATTAGGGTGGTTTTGCCAGCACCGTTGCTACCTATTAGCCCGTATATCTTGCCCTTTTCAAGTTCAAGGGTTATACCGTCTAATACAGTTTGCTTGCCGTATATTTTTGTTATTCCGTTAATTTTTAATACAGTACTCATTTGTATGCCCCCTTAAAAATTCTTTTTGCACATTGCAAGCCAGCTTAGTAGGAAGGCAATGACTAATACGATTAGATATACTATCAAGGCAGTTGTAAAGTTGTAATACGAATTAGTATGTATAAAGTTATAGGTATTATTTAAGTTGTCAATAAGCGTATAGTCCCCAATAGAAAAACGCATATCCGTAATATTGTATTTTTTTATTATTATTTCATCAATATAAAATATTATATCCGTTCGTAAAAAATACCATACAAAAGCACCAATGGCAACTACAAATCTATTTGCTAACACGCAAAACAAGTTTAATAAAAGCCCCCAAGCAACGCTACCAATTATTTGCGAAAATATTGTGCCAACAAAATTTAAAGCGTCTATCCTATCATCTAAAGGTGCCCCGTACTCAATTATTTTCCCAGTATAAACAATTACCCCTGGTCCTAAAATAACGTTTATTAGAAGTAGCACCAAAAATGTAATCAAAAAATACAGTATCACGTAAGCAGTTAAAACAAGCGTTTTTGAAATGACGTATTTAAGTTTGCTTGTACTTGTGTAAACATTTTTTAAGTAGTCTGAAGAAAAATCTTTAGAACAATAAAAGGTTGCAAATATTAACATATTTATCGTTAATGGCTCGCTACTCCAGTTGTTAACTACCGAACTATCGTCAACACTAAGCAAATATAAAAACGTTCTTATTATAAAAATACAAAAACTTGCTATAAAGGCTATTATAATACTTTTACTTTTTATTGCTTTATAAAAATCAAATTTTAATTGGTTTAACATTTCAGCCTCCTAAATGTACGTCTATTTAATAAATATCACATATATGTTTATTTGTCAATA